>NZ_CP016283.1 GCF_001679725.1 Cryobacterium arcticum
ACCAGAAGTTCACGACGAGGACCGAGCCCCGGTAGTCGGCGGCATCGACCACCGTGCCGTCTTCAAGGGTTCCCGTGAATTCCACCGGATCACCCCGGTTCTCCATCGCCCATTCTGCGACCGTGCCGTCGCCGGCAATGTAGTTCTTGTTAGACCCCTCTCGGTACTGCTCAGAGAGCCCGCCTTCGGGCGCGCACGCGGCGAGGACCAATGCGGCAAGCACGAGTGGCAGCGCCGTACGGAGGACCCGCTGGCCTGAGCGAGTCACTGGGCGAGCGCGGCGTCGAGTGCTGCCGTAATGTCTTCAGGCTTCTCCAGCAGGATCTTCTCGTCGTTGACGAAAATCGTGGGTGTTCCTTCCACCCCGAGTTCGCGGCCGGCAGCGAAGTCCGATTGCACACGTTCGACGGTCGTGGGGTCAGCGACGTCGGCGTCGTACTGTGCCATGTCCAAGCCGAGTTCCTCCGCGTAGGTGCGGAACAGATCCGCCTTCGAGTCCTGGCTCTCGCCCCAGGTTGCCTGGGTTTGGAACATCTTGTCGTACATGGCCTCGAATTGATCCTGCTGGGCGGCTGCCTCCACGGCGACCGCTGAAGTCTCTGAGTTGCGGTGCCCCGGGATTGGAAAGTAGCGGGTGGCAAAAGTGACCCGGCCCTCGTAATCCTCGCGGGCCTGCTCGATGTAGGGGTAGACAGCGCCGCAGACTTCGCATTCGAAGTCGAGGAACTCCACCAGCGTGACCTTGCCGTCCGGTGCGACGTCAAGGCGGTGGGTGTTCTCTTCTAAAACCGAGGCAGCGGCCCCGGCCGAAGTGCCCTGAGGTTCGGCCGCCGGCTGTGCAGTGATGATGATGACTGCGGCGATCGCGAGAAGGACAGCGGCCCCAACGCCGAGATTGATTTTTGTGATGGTTTTCATTGTGGTGCTTTCTGTCAGGCCGATGGTCGGCAGAAGTGTGTGCAGGGTACTACGGCATGCTGTGTCCTACGCGACGGTCGCCTCCAGAACAGGGCGGTGACGGGCGGCGCGGATGCCGTTGGCGATGATGACAACTTCCGCGAGCTCATGCACGAGGACGACGCCGGCTAGTCCGAGCACTCCAGTGAGGGCTAGGGGAAACAGGACGACAATCACGCCGAGGGCGAGCGCGATGTTCGCGGTCATGATCCGGCGGCCGCGTCGGGCATGCAGGAGCGCGGCGGGAATGAGACGCAGGTCGGTGCCGGTGAAGGCGACATCGGCTGATTCGATGGCTGCGGCGGAGCCGGCCGCACCCATCGCGATACCGACGTCAGCCGTTGCCAGCGCCGGGGAATCGTTGATGCCGTCGCCGATCATGGCGGTGTGTCGGTGTTTTTGGAAGTCGACGATGGCCTGGGCCTTGTCGGCGGGTTTCTGCTCGGCGCGAATCTCGGAGATCCCGACCTGGAGGGCGAGAGCGTGCGCGGTACGGGTGTTGTCGCCCGTGAGCATTGCCGAGCCTATGTGGAGTCGCTTGAGTTCGGCGATCGTCTCGGCGGCTTCGGGCTTGAGCTCGTCCCGGATCCCGATGAGACCGAGGACCGTGCCGGAGCGCTCAACGACGACGACCGTCATCCCGCTCTCTTCCATACTGCTCAGCTGATCCGCCAGGGCGCCAGCGGGTACCCAGCGCGGGTTCCCAATCCGGATCGGCTCACCGTCCAGCACGCCGGTGACGCCATCTCCTGGATATTCAGTGACGTCGGCGGCCTGCTCGGCGGCAGGAACGGCGGCGAGGATCGCCGCAGCAAGCGGATGCGTGCTGTGCACCTCCAGCGACGCCGCAACACGGAGGGCCTCGTCCCGGTCGTCGGGAGTCGCGGCGGCCACCTCGGCGACGGCTGGCCGGTTGCGGGTCAACGTTCCGGTCTTGTCGAAGGCGACCAGCTGGACAGTCCCGAGACGCTCGAAGGCCGCCCCGGATTTGATGATCAACCCGAACCGGCTCGCGGCGCCGATGGCCGAGATCACCGTCACGGGCACCGCGATGGCCAACGCGCAGGGTGACGCTGCGACCAGCACGACCAGTGCACGTTCTGTCCAAGTGTCGGTATCGCCGACCAGGATGCCAAAGAGAGCGATGAGCCCAGCCGCAATCAGGACGGCCGGCACGAGTGGTTTGGCGATGCGGTCCGCGAGGCGGGCCCGGGCGCCCTTTTGGGCATGAGCCTGCTCAACCAGCTTCACGATCGCGGTGAGGGAGTTATCGGTGCCGTCTGCGGTCGCTTCGACCTGCAGCAGCCCATTGCCGTTGATCGACCCAGCTGCGACAAAGTCTGCCGGGCCCACTTCGACCGGGATCGACTCGCCTGTAATTGCCGAGGTGTCCAGGCTGCTTCGCCCCGACACGACGATGCCGTCGGTGGCGATCCGGTCGCCAGGGCGGACGACGAGGATGTCCAGCTCACGCAACTCGTGCGCCGGGATGGTGACCTCGCCGCTCAGGCGAGACACGATTGCTGTGTCAGGCATGAGACCGAGCAGCGCACGCAGCCCGCCGCGAGCCTTGTCCATCGCCCTGTCCTCAAGTGCTTCTGCAATCGAGAACAGGAAGGCCAGCGCTGCAGCTTCGCCCACGTGACCGAGCAGCACGGCACCCACCGCAGCGATCGTCATCAACAGACCCACACCCAGCCTCCGGCGCAGCAGACGCCGGACCGCCCCGGGAACGAACGTCGATGCTCCAGCGACCAAGCTCGCGCCCAGCACGATAGTGCCAGCCAATTCGAACCCAGACCACTCCAGCCCATAGCCGATCAGCAGGAGAACACCGGCAGCTAGCGGGATAAGGACGTTCAGGTCGCGCCACCACGGTTGGTGTTCTTCATCGTCTGCGCCGTGATCGTGCTCGCCGGCTGCAGGACCGTGCTCGCCAGGAGCTGCCTCGTCGTGTTCGTTGTCGTCGCCGACGCGGGGTGGTCGTGCGCCCAGGGCCAGTGCGCCCGGCGCGTCATCCGCCGCGCGGCAGGCATCATTCGCTCGGGTGGCTCGCATGGCGAGCATCCGGCGGGGCGCGGGCGTGGTGGAGGTGTCATCCTCGCCGCAGCACTCGGCGCTCACGCTGATGCCCCACAGCATAGTGAGACGTCGCAGTTTTCGTCCGCGCATTCGACACCGTCATCGACAGCGAGAACGACATCGAGCATCGCAAGCAGCGCCTTCGCGAGGTGCGGATCTGCGATCTCGTACCGGGTGCTGCGTCCCTCCGGGATCGCGGCCACGATCCCGCATCCGCGCAGGCAGGTCAGATGGTTCGAGACGTTCGACCGCGTTAGCTCCAACGATCTCGCTAACTCCCCCGGGTGTCTCGGTTGCTCGATCAGCGCTAGCAAAATGCGCGACCGAGTGGGATCGGCCATTGCCCGGCCGAGGCGATTCATCACATCAAGACGAGAAGCAATAGTCAGCATGAACTGACATTACAGCATCGGCTGACATTCTTCTCCGGATCCATCGCTGATGACTTTTTTGCTCTCCATATGCGCGGCTGAATGGAACCGCACCCCGGCCACCCCGGGCTCGCAACAGGCCTAGACAGATTGGGTGGTCGCGAGCCCGCGCCTGCAACTATGGACCTTCCACAACACTATTCGCACTCGAGGGGACGTTTGACCGGGCGCCAGGGGCCCGGGCAATGAGCGGGAGCTCTATCGTGAAGATCGCGCCTTGGCCAATTCCTGCGCTTTCTACGCGTATGGTTCCGTCGTGGGCTTCCGTGATGGATTTAGCGATCGCGAGCCCTACGCCGGAACCGCCGTGGGCGCGGTCACGGCTTGCATCAACGCGGTAAAACCGTTCGAAGACGTGGCCAATATGGTCGGCCGGGATGCCATCGCCCTGATCCGCTATCGAGATCGCTGCATGGGTGCCGGTGACAAAGGCCGAGATAACGACTTCGCTGCCTGACGGAGTATGTCGGACAGCGTTATCAAGAAGGTTGGTCATGACCTGGCCAATCCGATCGCTGTCTGCATCAACCACGGCGATGTTTGCCGACGCGCTCGTGCGCACCCTCAGAGTCACGCCGTGGGCGGCGTATTGAGCCGTGGCGTGCGCTTCAGCTTCAGCCACGATGCGTGTGACGGCTAGGTCCTGCCGGTGCATGGTGAGCCGCCCCTCTTCCGCGGTCGTCACAACGGAGATGTCCTCGCTCAGCCGAGACAGCCGGGTGACCTGGTCACCCAGCACGGCAAGTGTCGCCGAGTCCGCCTCCCGCACACCGTCTGCGATTGCCTCGAGGTAGGCACCGATCGTTGCGACGGGCGTACGCATCTCGTGGGCCAGGTCACCGAGCATCTTGGTTCTCGTCGCTTCGATCCGGCCAAGATCGGTGGCCATCGTGTTGAACGCGGCGGTGAGGTCGTCAAATTCCGCGCCCATTCCCACCGATGGGATGCGCGCCGTGTAGTCGCCGAGAGCAACGCGACCGGCCGCTGCGGTCACGGGTATCAGGGACCGGGTGATCCGGCGTGCGAGAAAGAGACTGACGCCGACTGAGGTGCCCAGGGCCGCGATGAGGGCCACGGCGAGGGAGAGAGTGGACGCTGTCCGGAACGCTTCTTCGGCATGAACTGTGGTGTTGGCGTTCGACCCGCCCATCTGCATCATGTGCACGTGGAAGATGGCTGGACCGATTCCCGCGACGACGACCCACGCGGTGGCGACCCCCACGAGGACAACCACCAGTATTGCGCCGAGCAAGCGCGTGCTGAGGTCACGCGGTCCAGGGATCCGATGTGGGCCTCTGGTCACTTTCCGACGCCCATCTGGTAACCCACTCCGCGTACCGTCCGAATGAAAACCGGTGAAGCCGGGTCATCACCGATCTTGCGTCGAACGTGTCCCATATGCACATCCACGAGATGCGGATCGCTCATCCAGCCCTCGCCCCACACGGCATCGATGAGTTGCTGACGAGAGAAAACAACACGCGGTTGGCCAGCCAGCGCCGCCAAGACCTCGAACTCCGTGCGCGTAAGGTCTACCGGCTCACCGTTTCGGTGGACTTCCCGGCCAGCGACGTCGATTCGGAGGGACCCGAAGACGAGAGGCGGTTTGCCCACGAATTCAGGCTGTTCGCTGGGACGCGGCCGGCGGAGCATGGCGCGCACTCGCGCTACCAACTCACGGGGGCTGAAGGGCTTGGTCATATAGTCGTCCGCTCCGACCGAGAGGCCGACGAGTTTGTCGATCTCTTCGACTCGGGCGGTGAGCATGACGATGTAGCAATCGGTGAAGGTACGGACGCTGCGACATACCTCGATGCCGTCCACCCCCGGCAGGCCCAGGTCCAGGACGATGACGGCCGGGGCCCATTCTCGTGCCTTCGCGACCGCCGCCAGCCCATCAGTAGCCGTCGCTACCTCGAAACCGTCTCGTTCCAAGTAACCGGCCACCAACTGGAGTAGCGGGAGTTCATCGTCAACTACCAAGACTCTGGGCCGCAATTCGGCCGAAGATTCTGGGTTGGTAGTAGGCGGTGTCATGGCTTCATTGTCCCTCCGCGTTGGCTACCCGGCTGCGAGATGAGGCACGGAGGCCTGCATACTCAGCAAACCTTTGTCAAAAGCTTCATTGCGTTCGGCGATTTCTGCATCTATCTCACCTGCGGTCCCCCACTGCTGATGGGGCCCTGTTGAAGACACGGGCTCCCGACGTCAGCGTCAGTGGTGGTTACTCACCGCTGGCTTCGGGCCAAGCACGGCCGCAGCATCAACTGGAGCGGGCAGGCGCAGACTCTTCAACAGCAAGGCGTTGACTGCCACGATGACGCTGGATCCGGACATTGAGATCGCGGCGATCTCCGGGCTGAGCTTGATCCCGAACGTGGGGAAGAAAACACCGGCCGCAATCGGCAGGGCGATCACGTTGTACCCGATAGCCCACCCGAGGTTCTGACGCATCTTGCGTACGGTGCCTTTCCCGATGCGCAAGGCGACGGGAACGTCGAGCGGATCGGAGCGCATGAGGACCACGTCCGCCGTTTCGATAGCAACATCCGTACCCGCCCCGATCGCGATTCCCAGGTCGGCTTGGGCCAGAGCGGGAGCATCGTTTACTCCGTCGCCGACCATCGCGACTCGCCTTCCCGCTTGCTGCAGCTCAGCGATCTTCGCTGACTTCTGCTCCGGCAAGACCTCCGCGATGACGGTGTCAATCTCGAGCAGGGATGCGATCCGTTGCGCGGTGGCCTCGTTGTCTCCCGTCAACATCACAACCTCGATATCCGCGTCATGAAGAGCTGCGACAGCGGCGAATGCGGTTTCACGGACCGCATCGGCCAGGGCGATGACCCCTACCGCTCGACCGTCCACAGCAACGAGTACTGCCGTTCGCCCGGTCGCCGCCAATCCCTGCCTTTGCTTGGCGACCGGCGCCACATCTACTCCCTGGTCCATGAGCAGCTTGCGGTTACCCACGAGCACCTGTCGCCCGTTTACCGTGGCACCGGCGCCGTGACCCGGAACGTTGCGGAAATTTGACGCTTCCAGTGTTGGAATGTGTCGGGTCGTCGCGTAGGTCACGACCGCACCGGCGAGGGGATGTTCTGATTCACGTTCGACCGCGGCAACCAGCGCCAACAGTGCTGCCTCGTCGTATCCGATGGTGACGAAATCTGTGACCTCAGGCTGCCCCTTGGTGAGGGTCCCGGTCTTGTCCAGGACCACGGTGTCGATTCGCGCCGCGGTTTCCAGAGCGGTGGCGTTCTTGAAAAGAACGCCACGCTTGGCGCCGAGGCCGGTGCCGACCATGATGGCTGTTGGAGTGGCCAACCCGAGCGCGTCAGGGCAGGTAATGACAACAACCGTGATGGCGAAGAGAATGGCAGTCGGGAGGCTCGCTCCGGTGAGCACCCATGCCGCCAAGGTCACTCCACCGCCGATGAGGGCGACCAGGACAAGCCAGAATGCGGCTCGATCGGCCAGGCGTTGACCGGGTGCCTTTGAGTTCTGGGCTTCCTGAACGAGAGCGACGATTTGGGCCAGGGCGGTATCCGCGCCGACCTTGGTCGCCCGCACTCTGAGGGTTCCTGTTGTGTTGACTGTTGCGCCGATGACGGCTGATCCGACGGTTTTTGCGACTGGCAGGCTCTCGCCGGTGACCATGGATTCATCAATGTCGGAGTCGCCCTGTTCGACGACTCCATCGGTCGGGATCTTCGCTCCGGGCCGCACCATCATCAGGTCGCCGGGCAAAACTTCAGCGGTAGGTACTTCGATCGTCTCTCCATCGCGAATGACGACCGCCATGGATGGTGCGAGCTCCAACAGGGTGCGGATGGCGTCGTTCGCGCCGCCGCGGGCCCGCATTTCAAACCAGTGGCCCAACAAAACGAAGCTGGCCAAAACGGTGGCCGCTTCATAGAAGACTTCTCCGCCGCCCGTGAGGGTGACAACGACACTGTAGAGCCACCCCGCTCCCACGCCGACTGCAACAAGCACCATCATGTCCAAAGTTCGAGCCCGGAGCGCCCGGAACGCACCATCGAAGAAGATCCATGCGGAATAGAAGATCACGGGAAGGGACAGAATCAACGAGAACACGTCATCTCGCAGGCCGAACGGGGCGGGGACGGTGAACCCGATCACGTCCCGTCCGATCGGCGACCACAGGATGATCGGGATCGACAAGCCCGCGGCCACGACGAACCGGTTGCGCATGTCCCGCACCATGGCATCCATCGACATCCCGGCGTGAGCCCCGCCGTGTCCCATGGTCTCCTGCGAGGTCCTTGGGGCGTGCTCGTCATGCGTTACAGATGGACCCATCTCCATCGGATGAGTCTCGGCGCTCGTTTCCTCGAGCAGAGGTGCCGGGGCGTCCATGTGACTCGCTTGCGGGTCACAAATGTGGTCGGGTACCGAACGGCCCGCGCAATGATATCCACAGTCCCGGACCCAGCTCGTCAAGTCAGCGATGGACGTTTGGTCAGGGTCGTACGTGACAATCGCCGTCTGGGCGATGGGGTTTGCCTCGACCCGGATGACTCCCGGACGGCGGCTGAGCATGGATTCAGCGACAGCCTTAGACGACGCCCACTGAACTCCTCCTACCTCCATCACAACGGATGCCGGCTTGATGCTCATGGGTACATTCCTTCCTAGAAATCCAGACGGGATCACAATTGCTCCCCTCACGATCGACGATATACCCCCTAGGGGTATCTGTCAACGCGGGTCGACCAGCGTGCACGCGATACCGGAGCAGGTACTCTAGGGGGGGTATGCGCCGAAGGCGCTTCGTTTCGCCCGTCCCGGGCGCTGTTCCGATCAACAGGTCTTCGCCTGTCGCATTCAGGGCGGAGCACCCAGATCCAAAAGAGCGCAGGGCCCGTTCGACGTGCGCCTGGCTCTTGGTGTCCAGTTCCTAGTACCGTCCGCCTCGCCCTCGCATCTACAACGTGGAAGGTAAATCACACGTGCCTGGTTTCTTCGCTGCCCGACCGTCCTCGACCTTGCCTGTCCCGTGCCGCTGGGTCGTGGCCGCCCTGGGGCACCCCGTGGGGCACACCGTGGTCGGCGGTTCAGGCTCAGATCCGTCGCGGCGCAGCAGTGATCGGGGCGCATAGTTGCTAACCCGAACTGATGACATACGCGTCCGGGGACCACTTCAGTGGGGACATCCACTCGGGCGAAAGCGGCCACCGATCTGGCTTGCCGCCATCCTGGCGGTGAGCGGTGGGGTGGTGAATGCCTTGGCGTTTCCCGGGCTTGGCTGGTGGCCGCTAACCCATCGCATGGCCGCAGGTCCCTCCTGTGCAGACGTTGCAGGAGCTAAAGACATCGGCGGGCGCTGGGTAGGGCATCACTGAGAAAGACTACGAACGCACCAATCGGGCGATCGCGCTCGACGCTTCTTTCATCTTCAGGTCTGCTTCATCGCCGCCGGCTTCGACGGCCGCAACCACGCAGTGGTTGAGGTGCTCATCCAGCAGACCGAGCGCCACCGACTGCAGAGCGCTCGTCATGGCCGATATCTGGGTCAGGATATCGATGCAGTACTTCTCGTCCGCGACCATCCCCTGGAGGCCGCGAGCCTGGCCCTCGATGCGCCGCAATCGATTGAGGTATTCATCCTTGTTAGAGATGTAGCCATGTGACTCAGCCTGCGCCATCCCTGTTGCCTTGCGTGATTCGGTCATGAGATTTCCCATCTTTCTTCTGAGGCTCCTGGTGCAGTCAACTGGGCCAGCCCGCGCACGGCTACCGGTTCCGCCAGTGCTGTCCGGCGGAGGGAGTGGCCTAATGCTAGCTGCCCGGCTTCGCTTGACTTAATACCCCACGGGGGTATAACTTGAGCGTACCCCCCTGGGGTACAACCTGCACGGTTATCGACCGTCTGGAATGAAGGGAACTACCTAATGTTCACTGGTACGCAGAAAGACCTCGGCCTCACGGACTCGTCCTGCTCATGCAGCTCACACGCCGGCTCACACTCCGGCGAGTCCGAGGCGTCACCCGCAATCGTTCAGTCGAGCAGGACAACGAGCACGTTCCATGTCGCTGGAATGACCTGCTCTCACTGCGTCTCGAGCGTGACCTCCGAAGTGGGCCAGGTTGCTGGTGCTGAGAGGATCGATGTCGACCTCGTGCCCGGCGGCCTCTCTGTGGTCACCGTGTCAGGCAGCAATCCGGTCGACCACGCGGCAGTTGTCGCCGCGATCGACGAGGCTGGATACGAATGGGTCGCAGAGACCCCATGAGCGGCGTCCAGATCGACCTCATCGTCGGAGGGATGACGTGCACCTCGTGTGCCGCGCGGATCGAGAAGAAGCTCAATCGTATGACGGGTGTCGAGGCGACCGTCAATTACGCGACAGAGAAGGCGAGCGTGTTCATCCCTGACGGTACGACTGTCGAGGATGCAATCGCGACCATCGAGGCGACCGGATATACCGCCGCTCTCCCCCGCCCGGTCAAGGCCGTAGGAGCCGATTCAGAACCGCCCACCGAGGCCGAGAGAGATGTTGAGAGCCTGCGTCAACGGCTCGTGCTCTCCGCAGTGCTGGCCGCACCGGTTGTGGCAATGTCGATGATTCCTGTCCTTCAGTTTTCCAACTGGCAGTGGCTTGCCCTTGCGCTGGCCGGTCCCGTCGCGATCTGGGGAGCCTGGCCCTTCCACCGGGCCGCCTGGGTCAACCTGCGGCATGGAGCAGCGACCATGGACACCTTGATCAGCATGGGGGTGCTCGCCGCCCTCGGCTGGTCGCTATACGCACTGTTCTTCGGTACCGCCGGGATGCCCGGCATGACCATGCGCTTCACCTTCACGGCCGCGCCAGGAGGCGGCGCACACGAGATCTACCTTGAAGTCGCCTCAGCCGTCACAGTCTTCATCCTGGCCGGCCGGTACTTCGAAGCACGCGCGAAGAAGCAATCCGGCGCGGCCTTGCGGGCCTTGCTCGAGCTGGGGGCGAAGGAAGCAACCCTGCTGCGCGATGGTGTGGAAACCACTGTGCCGACGTCGTCCCTCCTCGTAGGTGACCGCTTCGTTGTGCGCCCCGGAGAGAAAATCGCCACAGACGGCACCGTCGTCGACGGCAACTCCGCGGTCGATGAGAGCATGCTCACCGGCGAATCCGTTCCGGTCGAAGTCGGCCCCGGCGATGCCGTTGTCGGAGCCACCCTGAATTCCGGTGGCCGCCTCATCATCCAGACAACACGCATCGGTGCCGACACCCAGCTGGCCCAGCTGGGTCGCCTGGTAGAACAGGCCCAAACTGGGAAAGCTGAGGTGCAACGACTCGCTGATCGAGTATCCGCAATCTTCGTTCCCATCGTGATTGCCCTGTCACTGGGCACTCTCGTCGTGTGGCTCCTTGTCGGAGCTGGCCCTGTCGTCGCATTCACGGCAGCTGTGGCAACTCTGATCATCGCCTGCCCCTGCGCACTCGGGTTGGCCACGCCGACCGCGTTACTCGTCGGGACCGGTCGTGGCGCTCAATTGGGCATCCTCATCAAAGGCCCGCAGATTCTCGAGTCCACTCGACGAGTTGACACCATTGTTCTCGACAAGACCGGGACCGTTACGACAGGTCACATGACTCTTGTCGCTGTCCATCCGAATCGGAACGTCACCGAAGAGGAACTCCTCGCTTTCGCCGGAGCCGCCGAGTCGGGATCAGAACACCCGATCGCCAGGTCGATCGTGACGGGCGCACAAACACGCGTTGTCTCGCTCCCCAAACCGGAGTCGTTCTCGTCCACAGCCGGGCTCGGTGTGCAGGCCGTCATTGACGGACGCATTGTTCTGGTCGGACGCCCCAGCTGGCTCAGCGAGCACTGGTCTATCGAGCTTCCCGCCAACCTCCAGTTCGCACTGTCCGCCTGCGAGAGCCAGGGCCAGACAGTCGTTGCCGTCGCGTGGGACGGTCAGGCGCAAGGCATCCTGGCCGTGTCCGACGTTGTTAAGGGATCCAGCGCCGCAGCTATTGAAGAATTCCGTCGGCTGGGGTTGCAGCCGGTGCTCTTGACCGGTGACAACGAAACCGTGGCGCGCGCCGTGGGCGCCGAGATCGGGGTCACCGATGTCCGCGCCGGGGTCCTCCCCGCAGAGAAAGCCGCAGTGATCCGGGAACTCCAAAGTGAGGGTCGGGTCGTGGCCATGGTCGGCGACGGAGTGAACGATGCGGTGGCTCTTGCTACCGCCGACTTGGGCATCGCCATGGGAACCGGTACCGATGTCGCCATCGAGGCCAGCGACCTGACGTTGATACGAGCTGACCTGGTGGCCGCCGCCGATGCCATCCGGCTCTCCCGGCGCACCCTGGCAACCATCAAGGCCAACCTCTTCTGGGCGTTCGCATACAACGTGGCCGCGATCCCTCTCGCCATGCTGGGACTGCTCAACCCGCTGATCGCCGGCGCCGCCATGGCTCTGTCTTCAGTCTTCGTCGTCAGCAACAGCCTGCGTCTGCGCGGTTTTCGGGGACTCAACATAGGAGTCGCGCAGACAACCGCACCCAACCTGAGCGCCCACCCTGTTGGGATCCGCTGAACTGCGCTTGCTCGCATTCTCAGCTGAACTTTGTCGAGTTCCGATACGGTAGCGGGGTATCCACGTTCTCAACCCGAGCCTGACCGACACTGGAGGTGACATGAACCCGCACGATAATTCCGCTGCCGGCCGTCGCCGAAAGCCTCTTTACTCGAACGTGTTCACGGCAGTTTTGGTATTGGCAGCGATGCTGGTGGGCCTTCTGGCCATGCACTCCATGGTTGGCGGGCACGACACGGCATCAGCAGCAGCCGAATCCGCCCATGTCGATGCCACACCAAGCGTCACAAATGTCGGAGCCGCCACAGCCGTCGGAGTTGTCGCGGCGGCAGTGATACCTCTTGTGGTGCACGCCGAGGTCGGATTGTTGGGCTGCGCCGATTGCATGCTCGAATGCGCCGTGTGGGCGATGACCTGCGCGATTTTGCTGGTGCTGGCGGCTCTGATCCTCCTCGCCCGATCGCCGTCCACCTATCGGCGGCTCCTCGAGGCGGGCGAGCGCGTCGTCTCTGTCTTCCGTGGCCCTGCGCTTCATCTTTTCCGGCCTAGCTTGGTCGTTCTTTCCATCAGTCGCACCTAGAACCGGCATTGGCCTTCGCGTCACTTGACGCCTGCCTTCTTTACGCCGTATGGCGAACCGGTTTCTTACGCCTGACTCTGAATGGATTAACAATGCCCAAGCCACGTACCTACCTGCTTACTGCCGCGGCCATCGCGACAGCACTCACGCTCAGCGCCTGCGCCGGCGGAACCACCGATACCGGTTCATCCGCCGCACCCAGCTCCCCCGATTCCTCCGCCTCCTCGGTCGATTTCGCCGACGCGGACGTCGAGTTCGCCCAGATGATGATCCCCCATCACGAACAGGCCGTTGAAATGAGCGACGACCTCCTTGCGAAAGACGGCATCGACCAGCGCATCGTGGATCTGGCCACCGAGATCAAAGACGCCCAAGAGCCCGAAATCAAGCAGCTCGAATCGTGGCTGACAGCATGGGGCATGGATGACACCAGCTCCAGCGAGATGGACATGTCCGAGATGGATCACGGCACGGACGGCATGATGTCCGATGACGACATGAACGCCCTCAAGTCCGCGTCCTCAGAGGACGCTGGGAAGCTATTCCTCGAACAGATGATCGTTCATCACCAGGGCGCCATCGCGATGGCGCAGACCGAGATCGATAAGGGACAATTCCCGGACGCGGTGGACATGGCCACGAACATCGTGGAGAGCCAGACCGCTGAGATTGATGTCATGAACGACATCCTCGCCACACTGTAGAACTACTCCACCAGGAGCGGGGCCGCGCATCGCGGCCCCGATCTGCGGCGTGCCCAACTCGGTCACCACTTCCTCGCCTGCCTGAGGCGCAGATGGAGCGCGCCATTGTGATCGCAAGGACCATCTTCATGACCGCATCACCCGATCTTTCCCGCAAACAACTGCGCCTGGCCGAGAAACACCGTGCCAGTCGCCGCCGACCACGACGGCCGCTCCCCGCGCCCGGTCGACCAGCCCGCCGCATGAAAGTCAGCGTTCGTAAACAACTCTCTTCCGCCGTCGCTTTAGCGTTCGCTGCCCTGCTCGCCGTCAGCGTGTCGGTCCCAGCCCTCGCGGTGAACCCTTACGCGCAGACCCTCGCTGCGCCCGCGGAGCGATCCGATGTCGGAGTGCAGAACTTGACAGCGTCGGGAAACGGAACCATCACCGTCGCCCAAGACACGTTCTCGTCCCAGGCCATCCAGGAGACGCTGCGGACTGAGGACTCGCTCCCGGGCGTCTACTCCCAGACCGCCAATACCTACGTGAATTATCTCGGCTCTGCGATCCAATGGCCCTTCCTGGTTGGCGTCCCCATCACCACTGACTTTGGCCCGCGGATTCCGCCGTGCGATGGATGCTCCAGTTTTCATAAGGGAATCGATATGAACCCGGGCGTGAATACTCCGATTCAGGCGGTCGCGAATGGCGTCGTGAGAGAAGTCTCGAGCACTGACAAAAGCGGGCTGGGGGTGTACGCGATCATCGATCACATGATCGAGGGGCGTCTGGTCAGCAGCCTGTACGCCCACATGACGGAAGGCACCCTGGCACTTGCTGTCGGCGACCCCGTCCTCGTCGGCCAGCTGGTGGGAAATGTCGGCAATACCGGCCAAAGCACCGGCCCACACCTCCACTTCGAGATTCTCCTCGACGGCGTCACCCCCGTTGATCCGTACGCCTGGCTGACAGAAAAGGTGAGCACGCAATGACGAACTCCAAACGTGATCAACGTCGCACGCCGCGCTGGAACCACACAGCCGTCTTGTCCGCGGCCTTGGTCCTCACTTTGGTGTCAGGCGCGGGCTGGATCGCCCAACCGGCAGTAGCAGCCGAGTATCCTTCCTGGTCTGATGTGGAAAACGCGAGAGCGAACGAAGCGGCCAAACAAGGCCAGATCAGCACGCTCAATACCCTCATTTCCGGCCTGACAGCCGATGTCGCCGCCGCCCAGGAAGAGTCCACACGCCGCAGCGCCGAATTCGAATATGCCCAGGGCGCTTTCGACGAGGCCACCTACCGCGCCACAACTCTGCAAGCCCAGGCTGACGAGGCCGGCGCGCAAGCAGCACTTTCCAGCGAACAAGCCGGCCGGCTCGCGGCAGGGCTCGCCCGCAGTGGAGGGCCCGACCTTTCTATGGCGATCCTTCTGGCGGGGGACGAGACGGATGCTCTGTTGTATCAACTGGGCGCCATGAGCAAACTCACGGAACGTTCCGCCGCGGTCTATGATCAGGCCGCATCTGACCGGAATTCTGCTACCGCCCTCACCGATCAAGCGAAGGTGGCACAAGAAGAGCTCGGCACCTTGGCCAGGGAGGCCGAGACGGCCTTGACCAAGGCCATAGCTGCGAGCACTGCAGTAGAAGTCGCGCTAGCCGAGCAGCAGGCGAACTCGAGCACCATGCAAGCCCAACTAGCTGTGCTGACCGAAGGACGCGCTGCCACTGAAGCGGACTTCGCCACAGGAGAGGAAGCCCGACGGGTTGCCGAGGCTGCGGCTGCGGCCGCCGCGGCAGCAGCGAAGGCATCTACGGGCGGTTCGGGAGGGTCGAGCGGGTCAGGCTCAGACTCCGGCCAGCTCAGCGGACAGGGCTGGGCACTTCCCGTGTCCGGGTGGATCAGCGACAACTTCGGTCCGCGCCCCGACAAACCCGTCGCCGGAGTGGGCGCGTTCCACTACGGCACAGACCTCGCCGCCGGGTGCGGCGTTCCGGTCAAGGCCGCAACGGGAGGCACAGTCATCTACTCCGGGTACCTCGGCAGCTATGGCAACTGGGTGCTCATCGATCACGGCAATGGTGTCCAGACCGGGTACGCCCATAACAGCGAGATCCTGGTCAGCAACGGCCAGCAGGTGTCCGCCGGACAGACCATTTCGTTGGTCGGGACCACCGGAGCATCCTCCGGCTGCCACCTGCACTTTGAAACTCGAGTCGATGGCGCCCGCATCGATCCGGAGCCGTTCATGAGCGCACGAGGCATCACCCTTGGCTAGGCGGTTCCGGCCTTATTCGGCCGGCACTGTGCTGATCGCTGCGGGAGTAGCCGTTACCTTTGCTGGCTGCTCCACGGCCGAAGATTCATTGAGTCCGTCGACTCCGAGTATCGCGTTTGAGCATATTCACGGGCTTGGCGCTGACCCCGCGAGCGGAAACACTTATGTGGCGACACACCAGGGCGTG
This sequence comes from Cryobacterium arcticum, assembly GCF_001679725.1. NCBI lineage: Bacteria > Bacillati > Actinomycetota > Actinomycetes > Micrococcales > Microbacteriaceae > Cryobacterium > Cryobacterium arcticum. The sequence goes on from NZ_CP016283.1 coordinate 15,747, forward strand.
TGGTTAATCCCGACGGATGGTTTGCCCGATACCTATCTCACCGGTGCACCCCGGTCCGCCGCCACAGAGCTGACCCAGATCGGTGACCGCGCCCCAGACGCCATGGGGCTCACGGTCTCCCCCTCCGGCGATCTCTTCATGTCCGGCCACCCGGACCCCACAGAACAATCTGCCTCCACGGCACCGAACCTCGGGCTAGTGTCCAGCAGCGACCAAGCACAGACCTGGAACACGGTATCGCTGGGCGGACAGACGGACTTTCATGACCTTGACACCGTGACCCTGCCCACCGGCGAGCTCCGCGTATATGGGTATGACGCGCAGCAAGGCGTCCTCTTGGTCAGCGACGACAGCGGGTCCACCTGGACCATGGGTGCGACCGCCCCGATTCGGGACCTGACAGCAGACCCTTCCGACCCTGATCGGGTCATCGCGACAACGGCGGACGGACTCATTGAGAGTGCCGACGGTGGCCGTACCTTCGACGGCGCTTCCGACTCGCCCGTCCTGCTGCTTGTGGACATCTTCGATGAAAGCGCCGGGGGCCAGCTTGTTGGCGTCGACCCCGCCGGTGCGCTGTGGAGACAGGAAGAATCCGGCCTCTGGACGCAGACCGGCGAGGCGAACGGAGCACCCGAAGCCTTTAGCGCCGTCGACGGCAGCTCCCCCTGGATCCTGGTCGCCGACCAGCGCGGTATCAGCGCCTCCCCGGACTTCGGCGCTACCTGGACACCAGTCCTCAGCAACGCTGCCAACCAATGACGCTCCCACGCACCCCAACATTCCAAGAAACGACACCGAGCCCATGAACGTTCCACTCAGCATCCCCAGCCCCGACATCAGCTCCTTCCAACTGGGGCCCTTCCAAATCCACTTCTATGCCCTCTTCATCCTCGCTGGGATCGCCGCGGCCGTGATTCTCACGTCGCGGCGTCTTACGGCACGGGGAGGGGCGCCCGACACGGTGCTCGACATTGCCCTCTGGGCTGTGCCGTTCGGCATAATCGGCGGCCGATTTTACCATGTGATCACCCACCCCACCGATTACTTCTTCCCCGGCGCTGACCTCTGGAAGACGTTCTACGTATGGGAAGGCGGCCTGGCCATCTTCGGCGCCATCCTATTCGGCAGCCTGGGCGCATACATCGCCTGCCGCCGAGCAGGACTGCGTTTCCTGTCCTTCGCCGACGCCCTTGCACCGGGGATGTTGTTGGCGCAAGCCTTCGGACGGCTCGGGAACTACTTCAACCAAGAACTCTTCGGCACTCCAACAACTCTCCCCTGGGGACTGCAAATAGATCCAACCCAGCCCGCATTTCCCACCGGCCTGCCCGAGGGCACGCTGTTCCATCCCCTCTTTCTCTACGAAATTGTCTGGAACCTGCTCGGGGTGATGATCATCCTGCTCGCCGAGCGACGTTTCAACCTCCGGTGGGGAAAGGCTCTTGGCCTCTACCTGATCATCTACGGGATGGGCCGCACCTGGTTCGAGTCCTTCCGACTCGACCCCACCGAGTTCGAACTCGGCGGTTTCAAGATCAACATGCTCATCGCCACTCTCGTCGCCGCGGCAGGCATCATTCTGATCATTGTGCAATCCCGGCGCCACCCCGACCCGGAGACCGATCCCACTCGGCCGGCCAAGCAGGACGGAGGAGAGTCGCCATCCGCATCTGTAGCGGTGCCGGCCCTCGCCGACGCACCCGCACCCCATCTTCAGAAGGACTCGTGAGGCGCGCGAGGGCGGTCTGCAGCGTCGCCGAGCGAGTTGTGCAGATATGACCGTCATCGGTTACGCGCGGGTTGGAACGCGCAAGCTGAGCGTTGATGAGCGAGAGATCGCGTTGACCGCGGCCGGCGCCGAGCGCCTCTATGTGGACCACGGCGAGTCGAGGAATAAGGCGTCGCTGCCGCGGTTTTCGGCCTGCCTGGACTACTTGCGGGCTGGTGACCTCTTGCTGGTGTGCCAGCTAGGTCAGTTGGATCGGTTGGGTCGTGACGATCGTTTGATTGCGCTGCTTCATGAGCTCGGCGCACGCGGCATCGGACTTCGTTCGCTAGCGGAACCGGCGATCGATACGACCGGCCCCTCAGGCCGGGCCCTTTTCGACATCATCGCCGTTTTCGCTCAGCTACGTTCTGAGTCGATCCAGGTGCACCGGCGTGATGGCCCCGCACCAGCTCGAGCGCACGGGCGAGAGGGCGGGCGCCCCACGGCGATGACAGCTGAACGGATCGCTGTTGCTCTCGATATGCGCGAGAAGGGCGCAACGATTGACACGATCGCGACCACGCTCGGCGTCGACACCGTGACCGTGCAACGCGCACTGTTGAGCAACCCGGACAGTCCGCCAGACACGGGGCGTGGTGGTCGCTGACGCGCAGCGTCGGGCCCGCGAGGGCACCTCACCTCACGTAGGAGACCAGGCCGATCATCCCGCGGGCAGCGTGGTACGCGTTGTGACAGTGGGCGAGCCATTGGCCGGGATTGTCAGCGTCGAATTCGACGGTGACGGTTTTGCCGGGGCGGACGATGACGGTGTCCTTGCGCGCTCCGTTGCCCGCGATCTGAAAGGTGTGACCGTGCAGGTGCATCGGGTGCCACATCATGGTGTCGTTGATCATCGTGATCTGCACTCGATCGTTGAGACCGATATCGAGAGCACCAGCGTAGGGGTCATCCATGTTGAAGGTCCGCCCGTTGATACTCCAGTCGTAGGAGTGCATCCCTCCCGTCAGTCGCATCTCGTGTCGCCGGTTTAGCGTCCGTGATGGGAGACGCACGGATTCATCGGCTCGCAACTGCCCGCCGTCGGTGACGACACCCGTCAGGACGGACGGCATTTGATCCACCGAGGGCGGGGTGCCGGAACCCGTGCGAATCAGCCCATAGGCGCTTCCGCCCTTGCCTTCGGGGAGAGCGAGAACTGGGGAGTAGCCGTCAACGACGGTGACAAGCGCATCGATGCGTTCGCCCATTCCGAGGACCACGGCGTCCACCACCTGATGCTGGACGGCAAAGCCGTCGGCGTGGGTGAGGGTCAGCTTCTGCCCGGGGATGCCCACCCTGTAGGCGGTGTCCCCCGCCGCATTGATGATGCGCAAGCGGATCCGATTGCCAGGTCGGCTCTCGAACACTTCGGCCGTTTGTGGTGCTTGCCCGTTGAACAGGTGGACAGGGAATGGCACGTCGCCGGCATCGCCGCCCAAGTACGGGCTGGTGAAGCGTGACCCCATTCCGCTCATACCCGAGCCCTCGGCCACGCTGTTGAGAGCGTCGTTGGGGGTGCCCGGGAGACCGTCGAGCCAGTCGTCGAGGAGGATGACCCATTCCTGGTCGTACGCCATGGGTTCGTTGGGGTCTTCGATGATGAGCGCACCCGACAGTGCACGCTCGCGTTGCATGTCCACGTGGGAGTGATACCAGTAGGTGCCTGGTTGGTTGAGCAAGAATTGATATCCGAAGTCGCTGCCCGGGGCTATGCCCTTCTGGGTGACGCCCGGTACACCGTCAGCGTCGTTTCGCAAGGCGAGGCCGTGCCAGTGGATGCTCGTCGGCTCTGCCAGGGCGTTGGTCACCTGCACGTTCAGAAGGTCGCCCGTTTTAGCGCGGATGAGCGGCCCGTTGAGTGTCCCGTTGTATCCCCAGGTCGTCAGAGCAGTGCCGGCGACTAGAGCGTCGAAGGTACCGGCGGTGAGGTTGTGGGTGACGGTGGCACCGGTGGCCGCACGGCGCCCCTCGTACTGGGCGACCAAGGGATCGGTCGACAGTATCCGGTCAGCCCCAGCACGTGCGTCAGGGCCAGTCGTGCAGGAAGCAAGGGCCATTGTCGCCGTCGCAGCCAGGGTCGCGCCGAGGAAGGTCCGCCGGGTGAGATAGTTGACCACGTTCGCTCCGTCAGTACTTTCTCGTGGGCACGGTTGTGGCGGGCCACTCCAGCGAGGAAAGATGCCGCCGCAGTTTCTTTTCGGACAGGCGGCCATAGCTGAACAGCTCGCCGTCGATCAAGATGCCCGGGGCGAAAACGATGCCGACCCGGTTCGCAAGCTCGCGCCCCTCGGCTGATGCCAACGGAACCTCCACAACGTCCAGGGGGTACTCGTCGCTGAGCTGCGCCAGGGTGTTCTTGGCGTTCACGCAGGACGGGCATGATTCCTGGGTCAGGACGGTGATCATCATGATCCGCTCACCCCGGCAGCCTTCATGTCGGCGAGCAGGTCGGTTATAGACACGTACATTGTGTAATCCGGTGCGCCGCCGTAGTCGGCGCGCCACTGAATCGTGCCGTCGGGCCCGACGAGGATGAAGCTGTGTCCGGCGCGGGAGTCGCCCATCATGCCGTAGTCGTTCGCCCCGTACTCCTTGATGACGTCCATCTTCGTGTCCGCCAGGGCGACGGAGGCGAGTTTGTCGTCGTCCATTTTCTGCGCGATCAGCTCTACCGGTCCGCTGGTGATCGTGAGCACATCGTCGACTCCGGCGGCAGTGAGCTGGTCGGATGCGGCGTCCAGGTCACGCATCTGGTCCCAGCATGGCTGGCAGCCCAGTCCCTCATGGAAGTACAAGAGCACCGATTTGCCCGAGTAGTCGCTCAGATCCACGGTGTCCCCCGTGGTGGACTCCATCGCGAATCCAGGGGCCATCTCTCCCACCCCCGGAGATCCCACTGCGTAGTCGGCCGCATCGGCGCTCCTGCCCATAGGAGCGGACTGGGCCGTCTGGGCGGGCGCGGAGGGCTGCTGGGCGAGAACGAGGAAAAAGGCACCGAAAATAGCCACGACCACGCCGGCACCGATCAACACGGCAAGGCGGTTGGTGTTCTTCCTCAGCGGCCGCATCGCTGCAGCCGACTTCTTTTTGCGTGATGCCATTACTGTGATTCCTTTGCATTGTCGTGACAGGCCGGAGTGGTCGCACCGGCCGTAACCTGCTCTGACGTATCTGGCTCTGTCGCCGAAGCGGTGTGACCGGCCTGTTGGCGTCGGGCTCGCAGCGCCTTCCACACCAAGGTGGCCAGGGCAGCGAAGACCACGAGGGCCGAGAGCCAGCCGGGGATGAAGCCGATGGACTGCTGAATAACCACAGCTGCGTGGTTGAGCCAGGCGGTGACTCGCACCTGCCAGCCGTCGGGCGCCATGCCGATGCCGCGAACCGCGATGATCATGGTGACGATACCCATCCCGAGCATCAAGCCACCGGACAACAAGCTCGACAGCGGCAGCCGACGTCCGCCGGGCCACAGGGCGACAGTGCGCGCCGTGAGCAGCCGGCTGTTGCTCCAGTCCTTCCGATCCCACACCAGCGCAAGGACGCAGAGCGGGGCGACCATGCCGAAGACGTAAGCAATTCCCACCAGCGCAGCGGTAGAGATGGACGACGCTGCCCCAGACATGGCGGCGACTCCGGCCAGGACTGGTGCACAACAGGCACTGGCCGCGCCAGAGAACACGCCCAGGCCGTATACGGAACCGATGCCTGACCCGGAACTTTTCCCTGATGGCATCGGGAGCATCAACTTCCACCCCACCAGCGTGGCGACGCCCACAACGACCATGGCGATTCCCACGACGCTGAAGATCCAGAAGTGGTACTGCGCCAGGGCTCGGCTCACGATCGCGGCCCCCAACGCAATGGGCAGGATGATCGTGCCGACACCTGCAGCGAAAACCAATGTCATGCCCAGGATCTGACCACGACGGCGGAAGCTGGACGCGAAAAACGCCGGCAACATCACCGACACACAACACGGGGCCAACAGGGCGACGATACCGCCTAAGAACGAGGCGAGAATCGTGGTGGAGAGCAGGACCTGCTCCATGTATTGCTCCTTCAAGGGCTGCACGGGCTACTACCGTGCCGTTGGACGGGCACTGCGGATTACGGCAAAGCGGCCGGTGTGTCCCGGCCATCACTTCTAAAGTGCTGGCCAGGCGACCGACGGTGAGACGCCCGGGAGCATCAGGCCTGGGTCGTAGTATTTGCGGCTTCTTTAGAGCCGGTGTCACCGTGGACGTGGGATTCCTGCGGGGTGTCGGTGTTCTTGTTCTTGCTGCGCATCATCATGAACATCATCCCGATCATCATCACGGGGCACGCCAAAACCGCTGCGAGGGGAAGCGCCTCACCGATCGATCTTCCGGCCACAAGCAGCCCGCCCAGGATGACGACACCGATCACGATCATGCCGATGAGATGAGACTTGCCGCCGTGGTTGTGCCCGTTCATGGACCTTCTCTTTTCTGGGGTTCGGATTGGTGGACTGCGTCTTTCGGTGGTGTGTCACTCCCTCGGCTATTCACGGGGAAGATCTGAGCGATCGCCCACACCCCGAGGATGACGAACACCACACAAATTCCGGCGAGAATCGGCCACGCACTCATGACCATTACTTCCTCCTACCGGAATGTCTTGTCCTGACTGTGGTCCCTCTACCCGCGCCTTCCGGTGCAGGTTTGACGAAGAAACGATAAAGAATGCTCCTCATCTCGGAGGGAGCTCTCAGCCTTGGATCCCTCCAGAGCAGGGAGCGCCAGGTTCGGGGGTTTGTGGGCCCTGCAGGTAGGTGGAGAGGAATTCGCCCAGTCGCGGGTCGCTGGCGCTTTTGATCTGGAGTTGCTTACCCCATGCTGTCGCGATGATCGGTGCCGGCAGGTCGGGATACGGGCTCAAGATCTCATACGAGTTCGCTGCTGCGTTGGAGGCGAGGACCTCAAGCTCAGATGCGGGCAGGTCACTTCGGTACGTCACCCACACGGCACCGTGCTCAAGGGAATGGACGGCACGCCACGTGTCCACCGGCTGCGTGTATACCCCACAGTTAGTGAGATCCTCGGAATGGTCCCCACCTACCGGTGGCAACTCCGGGAAGGCGACCGTGCTGAGCACGTGCTCGCGGCTGAGCCCTGAAAAGCTCTCCACTCCCTCGATTGTCGAGCCCGCCGCAGAGTTGTCATCTGACTCTGCCTGCGGGCTCCCGAAGACAACGACTCCGACCGTCGCTAATACGGCGGCAACGAGGACGGCACCTGACCCGAAAACCAAGATCTTCCGGCGCCGCTCGTCCTTCTTGATTTGCCCCCGAGCCGCTTCTACGATCGCCTGACGGCCAGCATTTCTTGCGCTATTCAATTGCATGCTTGATTGCTTCTTTTCTGTCGGTGCTGATGGGTCAAGTGCGGGACGGTGGGTGCCCCTGGGGAAAATCCGAGTCCCCGCACACTGGCTACACATCGTCCGGGGTGACGTTCTAGAACTGTGAGCGTGGGTCTACCAAGCGCCAGGCTCAGGGATGATGCGCTTCGTGATCCACTTGCGATGATCCCGAAGAGGGTTGCGGAGTTGGCCCGCTTATCAGTGGGCCAACGACATAGGACGAAACTAAAAACATCACGACGAACAGTGCCAGGGCAATGCCAGGAGCCCACCAGTTCGCGAACTTGCGGCGTAGCGAAATGAGCATCGGCACCGACGCTACGAAGCCGAGAACACCGAAGAGGACAGTTCCGCCGCTACCGGCCACGAGGGCCGAACCGACGAGAGGGCCGATGTGATGAAGGACGTGCGGGGCCAGGCCGGCGATCCCTCCCAAACTCCCGGTGATTACTGTCCGTACAGTGCGGGGTCGGCGTGCGGCAGGCGCGGTGGCGGGCCCTGGGCCGACGACTGAGACATCGTCAAGGCTGACTGGTGGAGTGCTCATCGTTCTAATTTCCTCCGCCCGCTCCTCGAAAACGATCAAGCCCCAGTAAAGGAACGATCAAGTATCGAAATAACCACATGGAAACTTCACAGTTCCTTCGACAGTTCAATATCCGAGCGCAGAAGACTCGACGTATGAGCGCCACTGGCGCAGACGAAAGGAAACACCATGATGGGAAATTATGCGGGCGGAATGGGCGGGGCTAGTTGGATCCTGATGGGTCTGCTTTGGGTGACATTGATCGTCGCCATTGTCTGGATGATCGTGGGAATGGTCACTCAGCCCAGGCACGCAACTACGTCGGCAGCGGCACAAGAATTTAGGACCGACTCTCCAGCAGACATCCTGAAGCGCCGGCTGGCCCGAGGTGAGATCGACACCACTACCTACGAAGAACTGAGTTCCGTGATGGGCAAGGTGCGCTAAGCGCGCTCAGGGGTACGGCGCCGCAATGGGCGGCACGAGAAATTACTCCTCTTCGGCTCCGCTGCGGCCATTGCCGGCGGAAATTTGGCCGCGCGTGCAGGATCCCACGCCTGAAACCGGCGACAGGAAATACCAAATGAAAGTACTCATGAAGAAACGCACTCTCTTAACTGCTGCAGTCACAGCCGGCGTCGCGGCCGTTGTCGCCACGACGGTAGTCGTTGCAAGCACCTCCGGAAATTCTGACGCGCTAGCGGCCACTCACAACAACATGGTCGCCGGCACCATTTGGGTCGCGAACGAAGACAGCGCCAGCCTCACCGCCATCGACGCTGCGACCAACACCGTGGCTACGACCCTCACCGGCATCGACAGCCCTCACAACGTGCAAGCCACGCAAGATGGTCGCTCCATCTGGGCGGTGAGCGGGACAACAGCGATGGCTGTAGAAATCGATTCAAAATCCAATGAGGTACGTGGTGCAGTGCCTACAGGTTCTATGCCGGCCCACGTCATCGTGACCCCCGACGAGACCCGCACATACACAACCAACAACGCCGACGACACCGTGTCAGCCTTCGACATCGCCACAATGACGACGATCGCCACGATCCCGGTAGGCGCCGGGCCTCACGGGCTGAGGTCAAGCCCAGACGGCACCAGCATTTACGTGGCGAATAACAAGGGAACCACGCTCAGTGTCATCGACACCGCTACCAACACCCAAATTGACGAGATCGAGGTGGGCAAATTGCCCGCACAGGTAGCATTCTCGCCCGATGGAAAGTTCGTTTACGCATCACTAAACGGCGACAACGCTGTAGCTAAGATCGACACCAATACCCGTAAACGCGTTTCCACACTTCCCGTGGGCGTAGGTCCAATCCAAACGTTCGTCAGCCCCGATGGTCAATACCTTCTGGTCGCCAACCAAGGCACAGAAGAGTATCCCGGCACAACTGTTTCCGTCATCGACACCGACACATTTGATTTTGTCCGCACCGTCGAGACCGGCGCCGGCGCGCATGGTGTCACCATCGACCCGACGAGTCGACACGCCTACATCACCAACACCTTCGACGACACGGTCTCGGTGCTCGACCTGAAAACGTTGAAAGTCGTTGCCAGTATCCCCGTCGGGTCAATGCCGAACGGGATCACCTATTCAACCCAGGCCGCGGGAATCGCGCCGACCGTAGAACTGGACCTGAAAATGAACGGCACCGATGGGGGCGGCATGGGGCACTGACGGATACGGCTTCGTTCCATTGCAGTGATGGCGGCGTGCGCGAGCAAAAAGCCTTCTCTGCTTCGACGAGTACCGGCCGATCTCGCGTTAAATGGCCGTTAAGACGTCAGTGGTTAGACCTGGCGATGTGCTCGACGACCGCGCTCTCGAGGTCGTCGAGCACCACACCAACGGCTGCCTTCCGCTAGCCGGAGGACGGCTGGGCAATGAGGCAGCCGTCGAGGTCGAGGTGCGGAAGGAAATGGTCAGCGCTGCTTGATCGCTGCGGTGGGAGAGGACTCCTTAGCCCGCGGCCTGAGTGAGTCAGGCCACGCTTTTGCGCGGAGAAGCCGTAGTCCGTTGAGGCCGACGATGACCGTGGAGCCTTCGTGGCCGGCAACCGCCAGGGGCAAAGGCAGGGTAGAGATGAGGTCCCAGGTCACAAGGACCGCAATGAAAGCACCCGCGATGACGAGGTTGGCCACGATAAACCGGTGTGCCCTGCGGGAGAGTTCGATAGCTCCGGGAATGGTGGAGAGGTCGTCTCGGATGACGACAGCGTCGGCTGTTTCGAGGGCGAGGTCGGAGCCGTGGCGTCCCATGGCAACACCGATGGTCGCCGACGCGAGAGCTGGCGCGTCGTTAACCCCGTCGCCGACCAGGAGCACCGGGATACCGTCGCTTTCGAGCCGGCGGACGGTTGCCGCTTTGTCCTCCGGAAGCAGGCGCGAGTGCACTTCGGTTATGCCTGTCCGCTGGGCGATATCCGCGGCGGTGCGCCCGTTGTCGCCGGTGAGCAGGTGCACCGGATGGGCGGTGATCGCGGTGGTGTGAGCCACGGCCGCCGCTGCGTCGGCGCGGAGTGCGTCTTCCAGGGTGATTGTCCCGGCAAGGTGTCCGTCGACGAATACCTCGACGACCGTGCCGATGATGTCCGCGTGCTCGTCACCCGCCTGGATCACGCGCACCAGCTGACCGGCGACGATTCCCTCGACACCGTGTCCAGGGAGGGCACGGAAGTTCGCTGCGGGAGTCACATCCGCCCCGGCAGCGCGACCGATAGCGCGGCCGAGCGGGTGCTCACTGTGCTGCTCGACCGCAGCCGCGAGATCAAGCACTGTAGTCGAATCGCTCCCCAAGGCGGGGGTGACGCCGGTGACGACCGGTGCTCCTTCGGTCAGGGTTCCGGTCTTGTCGAAAGCAACCAGCTGTGTTCGCCCCATGGCCTCCATGACCGTGGCGGACTTGATAAGAATGCCGTGGCGGGCGGCGTTGGCAATAGCCGCAAGCAGCGGCGGCATCGTGGAAAGTACAACGGCGCAGGGCGAGGCAACGATCATGAACGTGATCGCCCGCAGAAGAGAATCTCGGAAGTCCTCCCCGAGCACCAGGGGAAGGGCGAAGACGATGAGGGTGGCGATCACGACGCCGAGCGAGTACCGCTGTTCCACCTTCTCGACGAACAGTGCTCGCGTCGACTTGGTCTCCGAGGCTTCCGCGACGAGGGACACCATCCGGGCGACGACAGACTCACTCGCCGGACTGGTGATCCGCACCGTCATCGCTCCCGTGCCGTTGACAGTCCCGGAAAGGACGTCCTGCCCCGGTCCCCGGCGCACGGGCACAGATTCGCCAGTCATCGCTGCTTGGTCGACTTCACTGATCCCATCGACGACGACGCCGTCACCACCGATACGCTCGCCCGGACGGACAAGGATGAGGTCCCCCACGCCGAGCTCCGCGGTATCGACGATCTTCAGCGCGTCGCCCGTGGCAGTCCGGGTGAGCCGGGTCGCTTGTTCGGGGGCGAGGGAGAGGAGGCTGGTCACCGAGTCAGCAGTTCGCTGGGTGACGAGGGCTTCTATGGCACCGCTGGTCGCGAAGATGACGATGAGCAGCGCCCCGTCGAAGACTTGCCCAATTGATGCCGCGGCGATCGCCGCGACGATCATCAGTAAGTCGACATCGAGTACTTTGTTTCGCAGCGCGGTGATGCCTGCCCAGGCCGGCTCCCAGCCGCCCGCGAGATAACAACCCAGGAAAATCGTCCACCAGACCGGTGCCGGAGCGCCCGCAAGCTGCAGTGGCCACGCGACCAGGAAGAGTAGTAGCGACAGTCCCGCCCAGCGCACTTCCGGCAGGCGTGCACCGGTGCGGAAAATCGACGGCGGCTTGGCGAGGACGCGGCCACCGGTTCGGATGGGCGCTGAGGCGATGGTGCTCGTCATGCGCTGGCGGTCTCCGAGCCTGTGGTGGCGAGATCGAGGTGGTGGTGGCGGGGGGTGCCCCCCAGGCTGTGCTCAGCTTGGAAGATCGCATCGCGAACCAGCTGGGAGGCGTGCTCGTTCTCGAGGCGGTAGAACACCTTGGTCCCTTCCTGGCGGGTGGAAACAATTCGGGCCAGACGCATCTTGGCAAGATGCTGAGACACCGACGCCGGAGTCTTATCGACAATCTCGGCAAGGCTGTTCACCGACAACTCGCGGGCATCGTTGAGCGCCAGAATCAGGCGCACCCTCGTGGCATCTGCCAGCATCGTGAAGATCTCCACTGCGAGCTCCACGAAGTCGCTCTCGGGCAACCGTCCACAAATCTGCTTGTCTGCATCCATACGCAGATAGTAGCAGACTCAGTTATCGATCCCTATAACCTGCATCGCGCTGGTCGTGAGCGGGTGTCAGCGCCCCGTCGTGGACGGTGCGGGCTGCGTCTTGGCGCCCTGAACGGGCTCCGCAGATTTCCACTGCCGCATCGCGACTGCTCCGGCACCCACTGCGATGGCCGCCAGTATCAGTGCCGTCGGGGCTAGGCCCAGCGTCGCGCCCAGGAGCCCGGCCAGCGGGTAAGTGAGAATGAAGCAGGCATGGGAAAGCGAGAATTGTGCCGCGAACACGGCGGGCCGGTTGCCTGTATCAGAGTAGCGTCGCAACAACCGGGACGATGGGGTGAGGATTAGCGAAGTCGCAGCGCCCAGAACAAACCAGAGAGCCAGCACACCCAGCCAGGACACCGGCGAATCCGGCGTTGACGCCAGGATTGCGACGAGGACCAGCGCGACCGGCAGGATCGCACACCCGGTCAGCATCACCCGGCGGTCGGGGTAGCGGTCCAAGACCGGCGGCAGCAATAGAGCCACAAGCATGGACCCCAAGCCGTAGCAAGCGAGTGTCAGGGCGAAGTCGACTTGACTGCGGCCCAGTGTGTTCTGCACGAGGATGACGGTGTTGACGATCACCATGGCCGTCGCCGCGGCGACAACCAAGTTCATCGCCAGCAACGCGCGCAACGGCCGACTACCCCAAAACACTCGTACGCCCCGGGTCAGACGCTCCAAGAATGGGGTGACTGGGGACGATTTCAGTTGCGGAAGCTGGGTCGAAAGTACGAGCACCGCGGAGCCCACGAAGCCCAATGCGGTCCCCATGAATAGTGAGTGGTAGCTGATTACGGTGAGTAGGGCGGCGGCGAGTATTGGGCTGAGCAACGATTCCAGATCGTACGCCAGGCGCGACAGGGATAGAGCGCGTGTGTATTCGCTCTCCTTGGGCAGGACTTCCGGGATCAGGGCTTGGAACGCTGGGGTGAAGGTAGCGGACGCGGCTTGCAGGACGAAGATCAGCACGTAGATCTGCCACGCCTCCGTGACGAATGGCAGCGAGAGCGCGACCCCGGCGCGGAGAACGTCCGAAGACACCAGCAGGACCTTCCGCGGCACGCGGCTGGTCAATGCAGACACGACCGGGGCCACACCGACGTAGGCGAGCATCTTGATCGTTAGTGCGACACCCAAGACAACTCCGGCGTCTCCGCCGGCCAGGTCGAACGCTAACAGACCCAAAGCGATAGTGAGCAGGCCCGTGCCGACCAGCGCAACGACCTGAGCACTGAACAGTTTGCGGTAAGCCGGATTCCGCAGCACCTCACGCACGCGAGTTCCGCTCCAACTCGGTCGCGGCGCTCTGTGGCGCTCGGTGGTGGGCGGGTATTCCGTCGAGAGCGTGTTGCGCCTGGAAGATGGCGTCGGCAACCAGTTGGCGGGCGTGCTCGTTCGTGAGTCGGTAGAACACCCGGGTGCCGTCGCGGCGGGTGGTGACGATGTGGGCCAGGCGCAACTTTGCGAGATGCTGCGACACTGCAGCCTGGGACTTATTGACTCTTTCCGCGAGCTGGTTGACTGCGAGCTCCTGCTCGCGAAGGGCCAGGATAATCCGAAGGCGCGTGGCATCGGCGAGCATCGCGAACACCTCTACGGCTAGTTCGACGTATTCACTGTCGGGGTCCACTGCGGAACCATTCGCATCTGCATTCATACGCAGATTATTACACACGATCCGGTTCTGCGGGTCAGTGGCCCCGTCACGAAGATACCTGGCAGCTAAGGAGACGCCAGGCGACATGGTCGGCCCTTGTCGATGCCAGGGCGACGAGCGATCATTGGTGCCTCACCTGAGATGTTCAGCAGCACCACACCGTCGCAACCTTTTTTGGTTGCTCGGAGCGCCCACATCGAGTCTCTCGGGTGGATAGGTCGCCTTACCTATGCCAGCCCAGGGCCGGGCTCACAGCCTGCGCGGGAACAACAGCTACACCCCGGGCTCCCATATGTGGAACAGAAGTCCGCGGTCTGCACGCGTCCCGAGTGGGAGTGCGCGGTCGACCCGGTGGGCTGGCAAGACCGGGCGCCAAACTGCGCGAGGTCAGAATGACCTCGCGCAGTTTTGTGTTTTCAGTCCTGGGTGCCGTCTTCCACTGCGACTCCGTTGATGTCGTCGCTGGTGTCTTCGGTGGTTGATTCGGTTCCCGTCTCGTCGGCGGTTTCGCCGTCGTTGGTGCCGTCTTCCACTTCGGTACCTGCGTCGTCAGCGGTTTCGCCGTCGCCGTCGCTCACGACTGAGTGGGTCGATGTCGGTGCGCTCGGTGTAGCGAGCGCGGCGCCGGTCAGGCTTAGCCCGCCAGCGAGAGCGAGAGCGATGATCGCAACACTGCCACCGACGATTTTGGTTTTCTTCTCCATGGTTGGAACGCCTTTCGTCTGGTTAGAACACGCTATTTGCGAGTTCTTATTGCGAGGTTAGGTCGGGGTGCATGAGATGACCGTGAGAGCGAACATGCCGCTGACAATGCTTCCCTCCAGTCGTGCCCGGGCGCAAAGCACTCCTGGCTGTCCCGCCAGTGGGTGGAAGGGTGGCCTTGGCCTCGTTGGAGCCATTTCTTAGTAATCTCTGTGACAGCGGAGGGCACGCTGGGGGGATGATCAGCGAAACTCACCGGAGCAGCATGCTCGTGCGGGTGGCTCTCCTTGCCACGGCCGTGCTCCTCGTGGTGGTGGGTGCCGGGCTGGTACTAGCCGCGCAAGGTGGGTGGACGGCCGCTGAGATGAATTTTCTTCGTCGGGTAAATCTCGCTCATACCCCGCAGCTCGACAGCGTCGCAATGGGTATCAATTGGTTGTTCGGCCCCGCTGTTGCTCCCGCGCTCGTGGTGCTCGGCTGCGGCGTGGTCTTCTTGGTCGAACGGAGAGCCCTTTCAGCCCTCCAGTTTCTCGTGATCGTGACACTCCCCTGGATGGGCAATGAGGCGGTTAAAGCACTAGTCGGCAGGCCCCGCCCCGATATCGTGTCACTGCCTCATATCCTGGTTCTCGAGCCCGGCGGCCTGAGTTTCCCCAGCGGACATACCAGTTTCGCCGCCTGTCTTCTGCTGGGCATGATTCTCACTATCCGCGGCCGGCGGTGGCGCGCGCCGCTCATCGCCACGGCCATTGTCGTGGTCCTCGCCACTGCAGGTTCGCGTGTCTATCTGGGCGTGCACTATCCAACCGATGTTGCCGCTTCGATCGTCTACTCGGTCGCCGCAGTCACTTTGATCAATGTCGTGTGGCTGCTGTTGATGACACACTGGGCTAGACGCCGTCCCGGCGCAGCCCGTCGTTCGAGGAGCTTCAGATGACCGCTGAAGGCAAGGACCGTGCCCGGCTGCTCTTGATCGAGGACGACGCAAAGTTGGGCCCACTGATCAAGCAGGTGCTGACCGAAACTTATGAGGTCACGTTGATTGCCGATGGCGCGGAGGGACTTGCCGTCGGGGCGATTGGTGATTTCGAGGTCATGGTCATTGACCGGCGACTGCCGTCCTTGGATGGCCTGAGCGTTGTGGACGCTCTTCGACGCAAGCTCGTGACCACCCCGATCCTGTTGCTCACAGCCTTGGGTACCACCAGAGACAAGGTCGACGGACTTGACGCCGGCGCGAACGATTACCTAGTCAAGCCGTTCGAGTTCGACGAGCTCTTCGCCCGGTTGCGTGCTATCCGCAGGGTGTTCACGGGAGAGGGTCGCACCCTGGTCGTGGGCGGGTGGGCGTACTACCCGGACAGCCGCACAATCTACTCCCCGTACGACGGCCGAATCCTTCTCACCGTCAAAGAGAACGACCTGCTCAAGCTGCTCGCCGAAGCGCCTCACCGCACTTTTAGCCGCCAGCAAATCCTGAGCGCAGTCTTCAACACCGACGACACCGCTGGCACGGTGGACACGTACGTGCACTACCTTCGACGCAAAACCGAAATTGACATTGTCCTGACCGTGCGCGGACAGGGCTACCGTCTGGGACAACCGTGACACACCGCCCCATCCTCGACAGCGACACCCTCGCGATCCGACGCGCCTCACGGCTCGTCGGCACCCGGATCGCCCTCACCTGCGCAGCCGTAGTTGCGGTGGTCATCCTCGCCGTGTTCTTGTACATCCTTTCGGAGATCCCAGCTGCTGAACTCTTTGAACCCGTGCCTGACCCCGACAATTTACGGCTCAGCGCCGTTGAGCTACTACGCGCAGCTGCCGTGCTGGGCGTGGCCTTGATCGTACTCGCTGGGGTGATGAGTTGGTTGGTCACCCGGCGGGCAGTCCAGCCGCTGGGCGAGGCGTTGCGTATTCAGCGCGCGTTCGTCGCCGACGCCAGTCACGAATTGCGCACTCCGTTGGCCGTGCTGGATGCCCGATTGCAGATCCTGCAACGATCGCTACCGGCCGATGACCCGTCGGTTCCCGCTGTAGCCGAGCTGCGGAGCGATGCGAAAGAGTTGATCAACATCGTGAATGATCTTCTCGAGTCCGCGGAAGTTGGCAGTTCCGCAGCCCACGACGCCGAAGTCGTCGACGTGAACGCGGCCGTCGCCACTGCCGTGCGGTCGATGTCACTAATCGCCGTTGAGAAACAGGTCAGTGTGAAGTTCGATGCCGCCGGCCCCGCGTCCGTGCACGTGCCAGCGGCCAGCATCGTCAGGTGTGTGGTGGCCTTGCTGGATAACGCGCTGCGCTTCGCACCTACACACTCAATTGTCCGGGTGGACCTGGCGGGGACGAAGAAGACAGTCTCGGTCACAGTCCGCGACAGTGGCCCTGGCATTCAAGGCATCGATCCGGCTCGAGTCTTTGATCGTTTTGCGCATTCCGGGCACGCCGTAGACGGCGGCGGGGACGCCCGAACCGGTTTCGGTATCGGGCTCTCGCTGGTGCGGGAAATCGCTGTGCGCTATGGCGGAAGCGTTACCGTACTGGCCAGTTCCGACGAGGGCACCGCCATCCGCTTCACAGTGCCCCGAGCAAAGCAGTCATCGCGCACTGCGTAGCCGCTGATTGAACAATGCGGGTAGAACCTACGCCACCTGTCGGCGACGAGTTATCACAGTGCGAATCAGCACGGGGACAACCGAAATCACCACGATCCCAATCAGCACAACGTCGATGTAGCGGGCAGCGAATTCGGATACCCCGGGAATGTGCGCCAGAGCGTATCCCAGCAAGACCACGCCCGTCGCCCATACCGTCGCGCCTACAACGTTGAACAGTGTGAAAAGCCCCCGGCGCATCTTGCCGACCCCTGCAGCAACCGGGGCGAAGGTGCGAACTACGGGGACGAACCGGGCGACCATGACGGCAGCCGGTCCGAAACGATCAAAGAACGCTTGCGTACGCCGGACGCTATTTCGGCTGAATAGCCCAGATTCTCGGCGCTCAAAAATTGGTGGGCCGGTTCGGTGACCGATGGAGTAGCCGAGCTGATCACCGAGGGCGGCGGCGAGCACAATCGCAGGAATGACCACCCACAGTGGCTGGCTGATGACGCCGCTGAGGGTGAGCACCCCGGCGAAGAAGAGGAGGGTGTCCCCCGGGAGGAAGAATCCGATGAGGAGCCCGGTCTCGGCAAACACGATGGCGCAAATAGCGACGAGCCCCCAGGCACCCGCACCCGAGATGAGCACTTGAGGGTCAAGGAAACCGGAGAGCGGCAGCATCGAGTGAATCATCCCTTCACTCTCACAACCCGTTTCTAAGAAACGGCCAAGAAATGCGGCAGCCCCCAGCTGAACCGGGGCGTCCGAACCATTGCCCAGCGGACCGTTTCAGCTGTCCTGAAAAAACTTCGGCAAAAGCGGCCCTTCTGTGAGAAGTCTTAGACCCGGGCCGTTTCGCTGGGCACTGATAGTCCCATTCAGAAGGAGCGTCTCCCATGAACTCAGCGCATTCCAGCACCCTGTCATCCACCCGCCAAATGCTCAACAAAGTGCCAGAGGTCACCCTCGTCTTCTGGATAATCAAGGTCCTTGCTACCACGGTCGGCGAAACCGCTGCGGATTACCTCAACGTCGACCTGGGTCTCGGACTCACCGTCACCTCGATCATCATGGCCCTGCTCCTCGTCGCGGCCCTCGTCGCCCAGTTCAAGCTCCACTGCTATATCCCCGCCGTCTACTGGCTCGCCGTCGTACTTATCAGCGTCGTGGGCACTTTGATCACGGACAACCTCACCGACAGCCTCGGTGTGCCGCTCTGGCTCACCACAGCCGTGTTCGCCGTGATCTTGGCCGTGACCTTCACGGCGTGGTTCTTGTCAGAGAAAACCCTCTCCATCCACTCGATCTTCACCACTCGTCGGGAGACGTTCTACTGGCTCGCCGTGCTCTTCACCTTCGCGCTCGGGACCGCAGCCGGCGACCTGGTAGCCGAGAGCCTTAATCTAGGTTTCTTCGTCGCTCTGCTGGTCTTCGCCGGTGCGATTGCACTCGTGACGGTCGCGTACTTTGTCTTCCGCATCAACGCCGTCCTGGCGTTCTGGATCGCGTACATCCTCACCCGCCCCCTCGGGGCGTCCACCGGCGACCTCCTCTCCCAGCCCACCGCCGACGGTGGCCTCGGACTGGGCACGACAGGAACGAGTGCCCTGTTCCTAGCCGTCATCCTCATCCTGGTGACAGTCCTCTCTGTCCGATCGCGTAGGGCCAACGTCCAGCTCACAGCGACCGTCTAAACCGACGCCCTACCGCCGGATACCGGAGCACATCATCGACACTGTCAACGCAATCATCTTGGGCATCGTCCAAGGACTCACCGAATTCATCCCCGTCTCCAGCAGTGCGCACATCCGCATCGTGGGCTCACTGCTGGGCACGGGGGCGGACCCAGGCGCCGCGTTCACCGCGATCACCCAACTCGGCACCGAAGCGGCCGTCCTGCTCTACTTTTGGCGCGACATCGCCCGCATCATCAGCCGGTGGTTTCTCTCCCTGACAAAGCGGGTACCCCGTTCAGATCCCGATGCACGCCTGGGCTGGTTCATCATCCTGGGCTCTGTCCCCATCGTGATCCTCGGTGTGGCGTTGCAGACGCTGATCGAGTCCACCTTCCGCTCCCTCTGGATCGTCGCCGTCACTTTGATCGTCTTCGGAGTCGTGCTCGGTGTCGCCGACGCCATCGGAGCAAAGAGACGCCGCCTCGCCGACCTCACCGTGGGCGACGCCGCCATCTTCGGCGGCGCCCAAGCCCTCGCACTCATCCCGGGAGTTTCGCGGTCCGGCGGCACGATCACCGCGGGCCTATTGATGGGATACGAACGGACCGCCGCTGCTCGCTACTCGTTCCTTCTCGCCATTCCCGCCGTTTTCGGCAGCGGCCTGTACGAGCTCTACAAAACCGTGCGCACCTCCTGCGGCAATGTCAGTGGAGCGTGCACGCCCGAGGTCTTTACCGGCGCTCAGACGGCGCTGGCAACCGGTATCGCCTTCGTCGTCGGCCTCGCTGTAATCTCGCTCCTGATGCGGTATCTGGCTACCCGCAGCTTTCTACCGTTCGTCATCTACCGCATCGCCCTCGGGGTGGGACTCATCGTCGCACTCACCACGGGTGCCCTGACGCCCTAACCCGGCTCAGCGTTCCTGCGCCATGCCGTCGAGCGCGATCAGCGACACCGACGGGTGAGGTGACGTGCTGCGCGAGGGCCTGTAGACGACGCGGGAGTGATATACAAAGCGGACCACAAAGCCCACGGCCAGCAGCAGTGCTTGCGCCAGCAAACTCGACACCGGTAGGGATTCGACAAGCAACCAGAGGGCGGTCGTTCGGAGGGCCGTCTCGCTCCCGTTGAACACGAACGACTGAGCGAAGCGAATCCACCCGGAACGGCCGCCCTCACGCAAATCGTGAAACACGAAATGCTCGAGAAGCACAAAATTGCCCACGATGGTGACGAGCGCAGCGGCCAAGGCAGCCGTCAAGTACCAAACTCCCACGGCCTGAAGCCCGGCCATGATCGCCACGTTCGCGATCGCGCCGATCGCCCCCACGGCGGCGAACCCGGACAGACGACCGAATCGCAGCGCGCCCAGCTGGGTGACGAAACGCAGACCCTGCCTGAGGTCGGCCTTCGAGGAGCCAGCCACACGCTTGCCGAAGACGAAAGGTTCCTCGACGATCACCAGGCTGCCTCTGGCGAGGATCTCAAGGAGAATCTTGAACCCGCGAGGGCGCAGGCCTGCGAGATCGACGGAGTCGCGCCGTAAAGCGAAAAACCCTGTCATCGGATCGGTGACGTTGCGGAGCTTGATGGGAAACATTGCCCGGGTAAGCAAGATGCTCCCGTTGGATATGAAGCGGCGCAGCCGGTTGTCCAGACCCGTTGACGATCCGCCGTGAAGATGGCGGGACGCGACCACGATGTCGGCATGCTGCTCCGCACCGCTAGCCAGCAGCACAGGGATAAGTTCGGGCGGGTGTTGCAGGTCGCCATCCATCACCACGCACCAGGTGCCGGTACTTGACGAGATACCCTCGCGCACTGCACCGGACAGCCCGCCGACCGGATCGTCCCGATGGATTAGGCGCACCGGGATCGTCGATCGAGCAGCCACCTGACGGATGATATCCGGGGTGTTATCGGTCGAGTCATCAACAAACACAACCTCCACTCCCCCGCTGTTCATCACTGCGACAATCCGGTCAACAAGGATTTCGATATTCGGTGCCTCGTTGAAAGTGGGGATGATGATCGTGACGTCCATGGCCCTCACCGTTCGATTTAAATTCGTGATCCCACTCTCGCCCGGCCTTTGTAAGAAACGGCTAAGGATAGACAGTCCCTCCTGCCGGTGTAATTTCGCTCGCACCAGCAAACATTCTTAGATACTTCTGAGGATTGGAGCGCTGTAGTTGCACTATGGCGATCTCACCGAGTAGCGCGGACGCCACCGAGCGGCGGGCCCGTACGGTATTCCCTTCGACAGTGGCTGTGGTCGCCCTGGCCGCGACGCTCGTGTCGTTGGCCGGCTCCTGGATTCCTTCGCTCTGGGGCGATGAAGCGGCCAGCATCATGTCCGCCAGCCGGAGCCTTCCAAGCTTGATCGCTATGCTCGGAACCGTCGATGCCGTGCACGGCGCCTACTACCTGGGGCTGCACGCGTGGATTGCCGTTTTCGGCGCCTCCCCGTTCTCGGTGCGCCTGCCCAGCGCCCTCGCCGTTGGCGTCACTGTCGCCGCGGTGATGATCATTGCGCGGCGCTTGGGTAACATGCGCGTGGCGGTCGCCGCCGGGGTCATCTGTGCGGTAATTCCCCGGGTCACCTACATGGGCTCAGAAACGAGGTCCTCGGCCTTCGCTGCCGCCATCGCCGCCTGGCTCACAGTGGTCCTCTTGTCCCTCATCGGTCAGCAGACGCCAGCTCGCCGTTGGTGGGTCGCCTACGGCGTCCTCCTCACAGTCGGCCTCTACGTATTCATATATGTCGTGCTAATCGTTATCGCGCACGCACTGATTCTTTGGAGCGTCCGGGTGCCTCGCCGCCGTCTCATCGGCTGGGTGAAAACCGTCACGGTAGCAGTTGCCGCTGCCCTACCGGTCTTCGTCTGGGCCGTGCTCGAACGTGGCCAGGTCGCGTTCCTCGGGCATCGAAACGAGGTCACCCCTCATAAGCTTCTGGTGTCGCTATGGTTCGGCCAACCGCTCTTCGCCGTGGTGGCCTGGACCCTTCTGGTGTTGACGTTGGTCGCGGGTACGACCATCCGGTTGCGCGGTCACCGGGCGCCGATGGCGACGGTCCGCTTGCCTCAACTCACTGTTCTGGCAACAAGCTGGTTGCTGGTTCCCGCCGTACTCCTCATCGGCGGGTCATCGCTCGTGCCCGTCTACACGGCCAGGTACCTCTCGTACTGCGCCCCTGCCGCAGCCCTGCTGATGGCGCTCGGGTTGGAGTGGGTGACCCGCCGTCGCCCGCGGGCCATGGCCGCAGGCCTACTAGTGATCGTGCTGTGTGCGACCCCGGCCTGGCTCGCGCAGCGGCAGCCGACCGCGAAGAACAACAGCGACTTCGCACAGACCAGCGCGATCATCGCCGCGCACGCCGCACCCGGAGACGCAATCGCCTTCGACGAGTCGGTGCGCCCATCTCGAAGGCCCAGGCTTGCGCTTCACCTGTACCCCACCGCTTTTACCGGGCTCAACGACGTCACCCTCCGGGTCCCCTACACGGACGGCACCAGCTGGCATGACTTGGCATACTCACTGTCAGACGCGGCGACGCTTGGTCGGTTCGACGGAGTGCACCGCCTGTGGCTGATTGAGCGCTCCAACGCCGGCACTCCTGACACCTACGGCCAGGCGACCCTTGCGGCGTTGGGATACACCGCAGTTCACCGCCATTACACCCACCGCAGCGTCATTTTCGAGTTCGTCAACCGTCGAACTATTGCGACGCGGTGACCTCGTTGAAATCAAGTTCGCGAACCGGGATAGAGCTCGGCAACATGGTTGGGCGAGGTCGATGAGCGCCGATAGCCCTGTCAGCTGCTCGAGTTGGTGGTCCCGCAGTCGCTTTGGGCAGTTGACCATCAGGTTAGCCATGGAGCGTCGGGGGCATGGGGTCAGTCACGGCTGCCACTCCGGCACAGTCAGTGTGACGGTTGTTCCGGACCGGGGTTCGGAGGCGATACTCACCTTTCCATGGTGCGCTGAAATAATCTGTTTCACTAACGGGAGGCCTAGTCCGAAGCCGGGTGTGTTTCTGGCGTCCTGTGCGCGCCAAAAGCGATCGAAGGCCTGGGCGGATTCTGTTGGGGTCATACCCACGCCGTCGTCCTCGACCAGTACCTGGGCGAACCTGCCGCCGGCGGAGACAACGATCTGAATGCTTCCGGATTCGTCGGTGAACTTGGCTGCATTGTCGACGACATTAGTCAGCGCGCGAGTGAGCAGTTCCGCTGATCCATTGACAAGCACAGGCCGCGTTTCAATCACAGTGATTCTGGCCCCAGATGCCTTGTGGTTCTGGACGACATTGTGAGCCAGTTCGTTGAGCGAGACGGGCTCAAAGGTTACTTCAAGTTCGTCAGCGCTCTCTCGGGTCAGCAGGAGCAGGTCGTTGGTCAACCTGGTTAGGCCTTCGGCGGCTTCCAACGCTGTCGTCATTGCTGCTTGATACTGAGCCGGTGTTCGTGATCGCGAGAGGGCAAGTTCGAGTTCACCCTGGATAACGCTCAGCGGGCTGCGAAACTCATGTGATGCTCCGTCGACGAACCTTTGTTGGAACTCGTAGCTGCGCCGGATAGGGGCTAGCGCACCCCGGGCCATGAGGTAGCTCGAAATAGGCAGGAGGATGACGAGAATCGCGTATCCGGTGATGAGCCCCATGCGCAGGTTGGCGAAGCCTTGTTCGGCGGCGTTGAGTGATGACTGGCCGTCCAGTTCGGCAGCATCAAAGTCGAATGCTCCGGTGACAAAAGAGTAGATGCCCAGAGCGAAAACGCCGAACAAGATCAGCTGTACGAGGGTGTAAGTGAGGGTCAACCGGATCAGCGCGCGGCGGAAAATCATGTGTCTGCCACGATCACGTAGCCGGCCCCGCGACGAGTTTGAATAATCTCGACCTCACCCGACAAGGTCAGTTTCTGTCTCAGGTAGCGGATGTAGGTCTGCACGACGTTGCTATAGCCTTCGTAGTTGCTATCCCAGGCGTGCGTGATCAGTTCGGACGAGCTGATGATGTGACCTGCGTTACGCATGAGATATTCCAGAACGGCAAACTCCTTGGCGGTCAACACAATGGTTCGCCCATTTCTGGTAGCGGTGCGTGTTGCGGGATCGAGCGCGACTCCTTGAGCTCTCAAGATGGGTGCTTGGGCCCGGGGCGCCCGCCGCAGCAGCGCCCGAACACGAGCTAAGAGCTCAACCAGGTGGAAGGGTTTAACAAGGTAATCGTCTGCTCCGGCATCCAGTCCTTCCACTCTTTTTCGTGTCGAATCCAGTGCGGTCAGCATGAGTATCGGGATGTCTTGGTTGAGGTCGCGAATGCGGGCGCAGACGTCCATCCCGCCACGAGGAAGGCCGGGCAGCATCAGGTCGAGGACGACGAGATCGTACGTCTCAATTTCGAACGCCTCCACACCCGCCGGGGCGGTGTGGACGACATCCACGGCGTACCCACCTTCTTGGAGCGTGCGTCGGACGACGTCCGCGATCCGGACGTCGTCCTCCACCACAAGTAGTTTCATGGAAGGTCCTCGCCGGCCGGGTTAATCTGCCGCATCTCCTGCTCCAGATCCCTTGGTCGCTGTGGCGTTGGCCACCTGAGCCCCGGCAGCGCTTACTTCAATGGTGAAGTCCACTTGATTCTTGGAACTTCGGTAGATGCTGAAGGTGTTTTCCGGGAAGTGACCAGGGCCGCTTTCTCCGTCAAACGACAGCGTACTCGTCGCACCCGGAGCGAGAGTGAACCCAGTCAACGCCTGATAGTAGGCCTCGCTTTGACCAGTCGTCACGTCTGTCATGACGTAATAGGTCTCAAAAGATGACAGCTCACTGGTCGTGTCGTTACGCACGGTCACTTGAAGTCGGTCGTCGATCGCCGCCTTGGTTGCGGGATCCACGTTGTCTTCCGCGGCCGCGGACAGGATCGTTAATCCCGGAGCGGTGCTCGCATTGACAATCGGGTTCGAGTTCACAGGCAGCACGGTGGCCGTTGAGGTTCCTGAGCCGGCCGCCAGGGAGCTGGCCGGAGTCGGTGCAGAGGTAGCTGCTTGGCAGCCGGCCAGTCCGAGGACTGATAGAGACGCCACCAGGGCAACGGGAATGAGCAGTTGTCGTTTCATGAGATTTTCCTTTGCAGATTGCGTCGGGTGGTGAACCCGACGGCGAATGTCACGGAGGCGACGGTCGCCGCCGCGAGTGTGATGGCGTAGCCCCACATGTCAGCCCACACCAGTCCCAGGGGCTGCTGGTTGTACTTGTCCTTGATGCCCAGGAAAGCGAATGAGAGTCGCTCGAAGTGCTTCGTTATCGATGAGACCTCCAGCCCATTGCGGATGCCGTCGAAAACGGCGAAGTTCGCGAGTACTTTCAACTCGTCGGGCTTTTGGATTTGAAGCGCGGCGAACAACCCACCGGGGACCTGGTTGTCGGGGTCCATGGTGTCGCCGATCTGGGGAATGATCAGCACGAACACGAGCCACACCACAATGGCCACGATGAGGCCGGTGCTGAGTCTGTGTGACAGTGCAGTGATACCGATCGCCAGCACGCTCCAGAACAGCAGATACAGCCAGGCCACCACAGCGGCAATGAGGATGCGTGCGATATCGATCCCCTGCAGCGTCGCATTCCCGATCACCAGGATGGCAACCGTGGTCGTCACCGTCAGCAGGGCGACGACAACGAACCAGACAACCGAAAGGCCCAGCACCTTGCCTGCGGGAATCGCGAAACGACCTACTGGCCGGCTCAATAGAAGCTGAAGGGTGCCCCGGTACTTCTCCTTGGCCACAGTTCCGTATCCCAGGACAATGGCGAACAGTGCCCCGAGGATTTCCAGGTACTCGACGCCGCCGCGCAGCAACTGCAGCGGAAAGAGTTGAGGGGCCGCCGGCACGGTCGTGCTGCCGCTTGCAGCCAGCTGCTGCACATACAAGTTGTAGGCGTCCAGTTGGGTGCGGAAGCTTGCCGCCGCCACGCCCACCGAGATCAGGGTCGCCACCGCAAGAAAGGCGATGAGTACCGCAAAGAGTCGGTCGCGGCGCAGGTCGAGAAGTTCTTTCTGCGCGATCACCCATGTGCTACTCATTGAGACCACTCCTCATTCGGCTGCGCGGGGTTGCCACGACGATGACCGTCATTACCGCGAGGACCCCTACCAGGATGAGAATGCTGAAGGCAGCGTTCCCGGTCACGGCAGTGTCCTGCAGGATGATGCTGGATGCGGACTTGAACTGCTCCGTCACCGATACAGGACCGGTGACCATGGACACAATGTCGAAGTAGCCACCCGTTGAACTCACAGCTGGGACAGGGTTGAGCAGCGAAACCGGTCGCGCCGCCGTGCCGATCTGCGGGAGCACGAAGGCGACCGCGCTCCAGATCACGAACGGCACCAGAAGCGCGGTTGTTTCCTGCTTGCTTCTGAGGCCGGTGAGCATTCCCAATAACGCAAACGTCGTGAGTAGAACCCAAGACAGCAGAGCAAAGATAATCACACGCCCGGTATCAGCCGAGCCCAGTGGTGCTCCATTGATGACGCTGATGATCACCCAGCTGACGAAAAAGCTGATCCCAATCGCCGCTGCGAGCACCACCCCAAGCCCGGCCAGCTGTCCTAAAAGTCGGCTAACAGATCCCACGGGCCGGCTAAGGACCAGGTCAGTGGTCGCCGCTTTGCGATCCCGCAAAGTCGCCTGGACTCCCAGAACGATGGCCATCAGAGAACCAATCAACACCACGTAAATGACGGCGTTACGCAAGTAGTACAGCGGAGTCACCCCGGCAAACGGGTTCGGCGCGGTTGTCAATCCGTCCGCGACGACTTTTTCGTAAACGCCGGTGACAGTTCGGTTGGTAACCCACCCGATGATGGACGACGCGATGATCATCCCAATGAATACGAAGAGCAGCAGATGTGCGGTGCGGGCACGGCGAGTGTTGAGCATCTCGTGTCCAGCGCTGACCAGGAATGTGTTCACGATACGTGCCCCGACTCCAACCGAAAGTAGATCTCCTCCAGCGATTCCTCGCCCGGGAAGTCCGCCAGGGTTCTGGCCAGAGTGTCCTGGTGCACGAGCTTCCCATTTCGAAGGATTCCGATGCTTGTGCACGTCTTAGTCACCTCAGAAAGAAGGTGAGTGTTCATGAAGATCGTCATGCCGAACTCGGCGTTCAACCGCACAATCGTCTCGCGCAGGGTACGCACCCCTTCTGGATCCAACCCCGACGTCGGCTCGTCGAGAAACAGCACCGACGGTGAGTGGAGTATCGCCTGGGCGATGCCGACACGCTGACGCATGCCCTTACTGAACGTCCCCACCCGCTGCCGATCATGTCCTTCGAAATCAAGGATGCGCAACACATCATGGATGCGCTGATCCGGACGCCGCAGGCCCGACAGTTGGGCGAAAAACCTTAGGTTCTCCATCAGGGTCAGATTGTCGTAGAACTGGACGCTCTCCGGTAAGTATCCAATCGCTGCCCGCACACCCTTGGCGTCAGCGGTCACGCTGTGACCAGCCACTTCCGCGTTTCCCTGAGTCGGCTCCAGCAGAGTAGTCAGGACGTTGACGGTGGTTGTCTTGCCGGCACCGTTGTGGCCGAGCAGCCCGAATACCTCGCCGATCCCGACTTCCAAGGACAGCGCATCAAGCGCTACCTCGGAACCGTACGACTTCGACAGATTGTCGGTCGCGATTGCTGAGTTTGTCATACCACCGACCGTATTCAGGCCATCGTGAGACCACGATGAGAACACCTATCTACGGCCGCCGGACCTCACCACCTGTAGCCAGAACCACTTCTAAACTGGAGCACGTCCCGCCGGCACCCCGCCTCGAGGGCTCTCAGCCACATGCGAAAAAATCCCCAGGGCAAGACGAATCAAAGCGAACACGGAAGACAGCCTCTGCACTGCGTACCGGTTTCAGGCTTCAACGCTCGCCTCCTCCATCATGACGGCACGGCCAGCAGGATGTGACCTAGCGTTAAGTACATGGAATGGTGGCAGGTACTGATCAGTGTTCTCGGCGGACTCGTCCTGCTGTGGCTCACACTCATCGGAGTTCTCATCTGGACCTCTCGCGGTCAGGCCGAGAAAATCAAACTGGTCGACGCCCTCCGCCTCGGTCCCGACGTGGTACGGGTCATCCAACGCCTCGCCGCCGACCCGACCGTCCCCCGGGGCGTCCGACTCTGGCTGCTCGTGGTCGTGGTCTACCTACTGCTACCAATCGACCTGATACCCGATTTCATCCCAGTGATCGGATACGCAGACGACGCTATTGTCATTGCTCTAGCCATCAGGTTCGCGACCCGTCACGCCGGCGCCGGGGCCATAGACCGGCACTGGCCCGGCACACCACAGGGACTCAACGCTCTACGCACCCTCGTAGGCCTCGACTAACCAAGTTCACAAGACAACTGGCCGCGTGCATCCGCGTCTTTACCTGAGGCCTTGTCCTCAAAAACCTTGTCGACGTCCACACCGTCGAGCTGACGGGCAATGCTCTGATCGAGGGTGCTTACGCGCACGTAGCCGATTCGCTGACCTGTCATGCTCCCACCGCCCGATCTGTCAGGTTGGACTCTAAAAGCCAGGCAAGAGCGGTGTCAACAAATGCAAATTCGATTCCAACCGGACGGGTTTCGCTGTGGAGTTGATCGGTACATGGCGGTGTTCTGTGGTCGCTCGGTGGCGGGGATCAGGAGTCGGGCTGTTTTGGATCGCATGCGTTTTGACACGCATTGGTTGAAGACATCTCGAGCGGGCGAGGGCGTCCGCGTTGGGTATCTCCGCGCGCCGCGCGACGACAGAAACCGAATCGTCAGCAGACCCGATGGCGTCGACTCAGCGAAGTGATCGGCGCAGCGCGTTGACCGCGCGCACGTGGTTCTCGGCCCGCCGGTGCCCGTTCGCGGGTGATGGGTGCGGCGCCGCCAACACGGGCACGATGACCGGTTGAGCATGCAGGGTGTAGTACCGCATGATCCCGGTCAGCGCTGTCGCACCAAACGTCACGATCGAGGTCAGGCTCGGCATCAAAGCGATGACGGCAGCAAGAGCAGGTTGCGCGTCGTCGAGGTCGTCGGCGTTGGGTACGCGGCGCCCGCCGGCTGCGTCGAACAGTGGCCAAGGGACCACGTTCCACCGCACGTAGTCGCCACGCGACATTCCAGCCTCTAGACGCGCGGCTTTGAATGACCGCGACGTAGGGTTCACGTTGTCTTCTGAACTGAAAGCCGAAGAGTTGGCGCTCGCCGTCAGATTCGCCGGGCTCTCGAAGAGCACCAGCACTCGTGCTTGCACTCCACCACTGTCGGGGTCGACCCATGGCACTACCCGGGCGCCGTGGTCGGCTGTGCGCAGCCGTCGAACGAGTGCGTTCAGGGCTGCCACATGCGGTTCTTCCAGGCGATCAAGCTTCGATGCTCTCCCCGCGACCCCTGTCGTTTCAGCGTGCATGCGTCCGGGCGATCAGAAGCAGTCGCTCGGCGTTCTCCGGCAGGCCGGTTGTGCTGCGCGCCCACACCGCCGTGAGCGGACGCTTCAGCGCCAGTCCCGCAATACGAACCCGAACGAGGCGACCGAGCGTCACGTCGTCGCGGATGGCGAGTGAGCTCAGCACCGCGGGCGCACTACCCGAGGCGGCGGTGGAACGGATCGCGGTCGTTGTTGGCAACACCAAAGCGGGAGCATCCGGAACCAGCGGCGACTCGAGCGCTCCGAGGGCGAGTTCGAGCGTGCGCCTCGTGCCGGAACCCTCTTCACGGACCACCAGGGCGGTCGAGGCGAGCTCTGCTGCGCTGACCGCGCGTCGACGCCGCGCCCATGGATGGTTCACCCCGACCACGACAACAAGCTCGTCGAACCCGATGACCCGCGATTCGAGGTCGGAAGGCACGTCGGGGGTCTCGATGAACCCGATGTCGCGGGCACCCGCGCGCACCTGCTCAACAACACTACGACTGTTCGCCACGGCCAGATCGACGGCAGCCGGATGCCCGCTCCCCGCCTGGAACGCAACCAACCACTCCGGCATGAGGTGCTCGGCGACCGTCAGACTCGCGCCGACCCGCAGCTGCAAATGACGTGCGTCTCGGAGAGCTCTGACCGCCACCTCGAACCGGTCGGCAGCATCCAGCACATCCTGCGCCCAACCGGCCACCAGCATGCCCGCCTCGGTCAACTGGGAACCACGGGCCGACCGGGTCACGAGCTCGGATCCGGTGCGGACTTCCAGGGCGCGGATGCGCGAGGAGACCGCCTGCTGGGTCACCCCGAGGTTCGTGCTAGCAGACGTGAGACTGCCGAACTCTGCCACGGCCGCGAGAGTCTGCAGACTTTTCAGATCAGGCAGTTCGAAGTCGCTCACGATCGTCCCGTTCCCACAAGCTCTGCTTGTGACCCCACAAGCCTAACGGTCTTCTGCGGTCGCCCATCGAAGAGGAGGGTTGAAGCATGTCAACCGCCCAGGCCGTCCGACCCGCCACCCCGTCACGGATGCTTATGCGCGAGCTCGAACACCCGATGCACATGTTCCGGAACATCACGCCGAACTGGTACGCGTCGGTCATGGGCACAGGAATCGTAGCCAACGCCGCCGCCACCCTCCCCCTGCAGTTCGCCGGCCTTCGCGCTGCGGCGACAGTGGTGTGGGTCATCGCCAGCGTGCTGCTCGTCGCGCTCACCGCCGCGACGGTCATGCACTGGGTCACGAACAGGGAGACGGCCCGCACCCACCACTTGAACCCCGTCATGGCCCACTTCTACGGGGCGCCCGCGATGGCCCTCCTCACCGTCGGGGCCGGAACCATCCTCCTCGGCCGGGACGTTCTCGGCGAACAGACCGCCGTCGCCATCGACGCCGTGCTCTGGGCCCTCGGCACGATCATGGGCCTGGCAACCGCTGTCGCGGTGCCGTACCTGACCTTCACGAAGTTCACGGTCTCGGCCGACAGCGCCTTTGGCGGCTGGCTGATGCCCATCGTGCCGCCCATGGTCTCTGCGTCGACAGGCGCCCTGCTCATCCCGTACCTGCCCGAGGGCCAGGCCAGGCTCACCATGCTGCTGGCCTGCTACGGGATGTTCGGCCTCAGCCTCCTCGCTTCTCTCATCGTCATCACCCTCATCTGGTCGCGCCTCACCACGCACAAGATCGGTGCGGCCGCGATGGTTCCGACGCTCTGGATCGTGCTTGGCCCGCTCGGCCAATCCGTCACCGCCGTGAACCTGCTCGGCGGCAACGCCCACCTCGCTACCACCACATCCCTCGCCGACGCCCTTCAGGCCTTCGGCGTGATCTACGGGGTACCCGTACTCGGTTTCGCAGCCCTCTGGGCAGCACTCGCCCTAGCGATCACCGTGCGAACCGCACGCGAACACCTCCCGTTCTCGTTGACATGGTGGTCGTTCACCTTTCCCGTCGGTACCTGCGTCACCGGCCTCACCGGGGTAGCCCTGCACACCGGATCAGTCGCGTTCCAGGTCGCCGCCGTATTCGCCTTCGCCGCACTTCTCACCGCCTGGGCAGTCGTGGCCGTCCGCACATTCCACGGCAGCGCCCTCACCGGCGTTCTCTTCATGCCCCCTGCAGCGAAGACCGTCTGAACCACCCCGCACCACACCTCACCTCACTCTGAAAGAGACCTCCCGATGAAATCGAAGATTGCCCTCACCCTTGCGGCAGCCACATTCGCCACGCTTGCACTGGCAGGTTGCTCGGCCAGCAATACCTCCGCGGCCTCAGGCTCGGCACCATCGAGCATCCCCACTTCATCTGTGCCGACAGTGGCGGAGTCGGACGCTGCAACCGCGACAAGCAGCCTCGGCACGATCATCGTCAACGGCGAAGGACTCACCGCCTACGCCTTCGACACCGATGTACCCAATTCCGGAACCAGCAGCTGCACCGACGTGTGCGCAACTACCTGGCCCGCCATCACCACCACCTCAGCTTCCCCGACCGTCACCGGCATCACCGGCACCATAAGCACGATCACCGGCGTGAACGGTGCCAAACAGATCACCGTCAATGGCATGCCGATCTACACCTTCTCTAAAGACGCCGCCCCCGGCGACGTCGAAGGACAAGGTGTCAAAGGCACCTGGCACGCGCTCACACCCGCGGGCGAAAAGGTAATCACACCCGCTGCAGGCTGATATTCAGGCTTTGGCTTTGTGCCTCATCTAACTAAAGCTTTTCGAGGCACGCGGGACCCCTTCCGAGCCTCGATGAGAAGCTGCGGATTTCCAGGGCGTGATTTGTCTTGGAAACATGTCTCGCCGCAAAGTGTCTTTGGTCCGTCACTTCTAGCATTTTCTGAGGCAGAATGGTCTGGTGAGATATCTCGGATACACGCGGGTCAGCACCAGAAGCCAAGACGCACGGTTGCAGGTCGACGCCCTGGTCAAATCTGGCGTGCAGGAGCGGGATATTTTCGCCGACGTCACATCGGGGAGTCGGACCGCGATCTCCCGCCCCGGCATGAAGAAGCTACTCGAGTACGCCAAGCCCGGTGACACCGTCGTGGTGTGGCGGGTCGACCGCCTCGGACGGTCCCTCATCGATGTGCTCAACACGGTGAAGCTGCTCCGAGAGCGTGACATACACGTGAAGAGCATCTCGGATGGCATCGACCCGTCGACGACCTCCGGCCGGCTCATGCTGAACATGCTCGCGACCTTGGCCGAGTACGAACGCGAGCTGATTACAGAACGGGTGAACGCAGGAATCACAGCCGCCCGGAACGGCGGCACCAAGTTTGGTCGGCCCCTGTCCGATCCCGTGGTCGTAGCCGACAAACTTAGGCTCGTCACGGAAGCCCGGGCGAAGGGCCGGACTGCGGAGGATGCGGCAAGGCTCGTCGGTTGGAGCCGGGCCACCCTGTACCGGCATCAGCAGGCCGTCGCGGCGCGCGAGAGCACCACCGTGTAGGTGACTTGTGGACGCGGCCGAGCGGTGGCGTGTTCTTCGGCTGCATGTCGAAGACCAGATACCGCTCGCGGTCCTCGCCCGGGAGACCGGGATCTCTGCACGGACCCTGCAGCGCTGGAATCGGCTCTACCGCACTGGCGGCGTCGCGTCCCTGGACCTTCACGCGCGCTTAGACAAGGGGGTCCGCCGAACTTCGGTCGAGACGGTCGCGTTCATCGAACGGTTGGCGCTCACTCGGCCGCGCCCG
Source organism: Cryobacterium arcticum (assembly GCF_001679725.1). Lineage (NCBI taxonomy): Bacteria > Bacillati > Actinomycetota > Actinomycetes > Micrococcales > Microbacteriaceae > Cryobacterium > Cryobacterium arcticum. The sequence continues at coordinate 48,579 of NZ_CP016283.1, forward strand.
AGTCTTGCCACGCTGCACCGTCTCGCTGCCACCGATGCTCAGGCGCGTGAGCTGCCGGCGCCGAGCTATGCGACCGTGAGAGAGATTGTGCTCTTCCCTCAGATCAACCGGGTCCTCAAGATCAACCAACTGGACACCATCACGGACGACGTCATCGAGGCCGCCGCCAGCATCCTCGTCATCGGCAACTAGCGACACAAAGCGATCACAGAACACCGGAGCTCTCCCCTCGCGGTAGCGAACAGCTGAGGAGCTCAGTTGCCCAGCGGGCGGGTTTCGCGCCAGAGAGTTGTCGGCGAAGTGAACGTGTCCAATGATTTGCGTGGCCTACCCGTTCATCGTGACGGAGTGGACCTAACAAAATGCATCACGCATTCATGGAACGTTAACGCATTTCGTTATCGACTTCCGATATAAAGGAACGATGGCTAACGAACCTCCTCTTGATGAGTTAGATGAGTATCGAGATCTGCTGGTCGGGCTCGTGCGGATGCATGTGCTCCACCACGCCGCGCAGGAGGAGATCTACGGAGTCTGGATGATCGACGAGTTGGCCAGCCACGGCTACCGGCTGTCGGCTGGGACTCTGTACCCGATGCTGCACAAGATGGTGCGGGACGGCTACCTGACGGTCAGGAGCGAACGGGACGGGCGCACGGTGCGCAAGTTCTACGCCGCCACGGACAAGGGTCGCCGCGGACTTGCGGTCGCCCGGGAACGCATGCAGATCTTCACCCGGAAAGGCACGGCCGATGACAGCTGAACCCACGGCTTCCCCCCTCGCGAAGCAGGGCACCGCATGGGAGGCGCTCCGGGTGTTCGCCAAGCTGGGCGTGACGTCGTTCGGCGGGCCGATCGCCCATCTGGGCTACTTCCGCGACGAACTGGTGCAACGCCGTCGCTGGGTCGACGACACGGAGTACGGCGATCTCGTGGCGCTCAGCCAATTCCTCCCCGGCCCGGCGTCGAGCCAGGTCGGTTTCGGCCTCGGGCTCTTCCGTGCCGGGCCAGCCGGAGCGATCGCCGCCTTCCTGGCCTTCACCCTGCCCTCAGCCGCTCTCATGGTCGCGTTCGCCTACGGTGCGCCGCTGTTCGTGGGGATCGTCGGCGGGGGCCTCCTCACCGGCCTGAAGATCGTTGCCGTGGCGATCGTGGCCCAGGCGGTGTGGGGCATGGCCCGTACTCTCACCCCGGACAGGACGCGCGCCTCCATCGCCGTGCTCGCCGCGCTCAGCGCTCTGCTCCTCACCGGCTCCGTCGGGCAGATCGGCGCGATCGTGCTCGGCGCCCTCGCCGGGTTGATCTTCTGCCGTAGCGCCGTCGCACCGGCGGCGGCGATGATCCGTTTCCCGGTCACGCGGGCCGTGGGTGTGGCCTGCCTGGTGCTGTTCATCGTGCTCCTGGTCGGGCTGCCGATTCTCGCCACGACGACACAATTGGGTGCCCTCGAGCTGTTCGACGCGTTCTACCGCGCGGGCGCCCTCGTCTTCGGCGGCGGCCACGTTGTACTACCGCTGCTTCAAGCCGGTGTGGTCGACACCGGATGGGTCACATCCGATCAATTCCTGGCCGGCTACGGTGCCGCCCAAGCCGTGCCCGGTCCGCTGTTCACATTCGCCGCCTACCTCGGCACCCTCTCCACAACAGGACCTGGCGGCATCGCCGGCGCGGCCATCGCCCTCGTAGGGGTGTTCCTGCCCGGCTTCCTGCTACTAACTGGGGTACTGCCGTTCTGGAACACCTTCCGGTCACGCCCGTGGGCACAAGCACTTATGCGAGGAGCCAACGCAGCCGTGGTCGGCATCCTCGCAGCCGCCCTCTACGACCCCGTCTTCACGACCGCGATCATTGGGCCGGCACCATTCGTACTTGCCTTGATCTGCTTCGTGCTCCTGATCGCGTGGCGCACTCCCGCGTGGGCAGTCGTCATTATCGGCGCAGCAGGAGGAATTCTGGTAGCACTCACGACCTGACCGACTCAGCGCCGTACCCCGCAAACGGTGGTCGACGTCCTTCCCCTGACCCCGACGAACCAGATCAACCTGGAAGGCAGCACCTGACGGTGCCTGCGCCTCCCATCCGCGACTACCATCAACCTTCGCAAGAAAGAAAAGCCGCCGTGAACATCCTCCACGCCATCATTCTCGGGATCATTGAGGGACTGACCGAATTCCTCCCCGTTTCCAGTACCGGACACCTCACGATCGTCGAGAAGCTCCTCGGACTCTCGATCGATGACCCGGGTGTGACTGCGTTCACCGCGATCATCCAGTTCGGCGCGATCGTCGCCGTCATCCTCTACTTCCGTTCAGACATCGGCCGCCTGCTTGCCGCGTGGGGGCGAGGACTACTCAACCGGCCGGCACGTCAGAACGACGACTACTGGTTCGCCTGGTACATCATCGCCGGCTCAATCCCCATCGGCATCGTGGGATTCCTGGCCCGCGGACTGATTTCCGGGCCGCTCCGCAACCTCTGGATCGTTGTGGCCGGCCTGATCCTGTGGAGTGTGGTCATGGTTGTCGCCGAACGCCTCGGAAAACAGACCCGACCAGAGAAGGCCCTCACCCTGAAAGATGCCCTCATCATCGGTCTCGTTCAGTGCATCGCTCTGATTCCCGGGGTTTCTCGCTCTGGTGCGACGATCAGTGCCGGGCTATTCCGCAACCTGGACCGTGTCGCTGCGACTCGACTGTCCTTCTTCCTCGCCATTCCGGCCCTCGTGGGTGCCGGCGTCTACGAAGGCGTGAGTGAAGGCGGTGCTGTCAGTTCCACGGTCGGCTGGGTTCCCGTCCTTATCGGCACGGCAGTGAGCTTTGTCGTCGCCTATGCCTCTATCGCCTGGCTTCTTCGCCTCGTCGCCCGGCATCCCATCACCGTGTTCATCTGGTATCGCGTCGCCCTCGGCCTTGTCGTCGCAGCGTGCCTTACAACTGGCGTGCTGGCCGCGACCTAATCCAATGGCCGTGAAACCTGAGCAAGAGCTTGGTCCGGCTAGACAGTTGTCGTGCTAATGAGGTGTAGTACGCCAACTCGGCGAGCCTCGCACGACTTCCGCCGCATCGGCGCCCACGAACAAATTGCACTCATGAACAACGGCCCGGGGGTGGGCCAATGGCACGACGCCGCCCAAATTGCGAACCGGTAAGGGACTCAAGCTGCCGACGATAGCGCCAGAGAGCAATCACAGAACACCGCCATGAAGCGCTAACAATCACAGAGTTGGGCATCCCTCTCGACTTCCATCACGCAAGCTAAATTGCTAACCTTTGCAACACGCAGAATAAATGACGGGATAAGTGACAAGTTCTGTTTTCAGCGGAGTCGTCACCGCGTTGTCACGTAATCGAACGTATAAATGACAGGAGTCGATCATGCTCGTCGGATACATGCGAGTCTCGAAGGCTGACGGGTCACAGAGCACCGATCTGCAACGAGACGCGCTCCTATCCGCCGGGGTCAAGACCGATCACCTTTACGAGGATCAGGCCTCCGGGAAGAAAGACGATCGCCCACACTTGGCGGCCTGCCTGAAAGCACTTCGAAAAGGCGACACCCTCCTCGTCTGGAAGCTCGACCGGCTCGGTCGTAACCTGCGCCACCTCGTGAACACGGTCCACGACCTCACCGACCGTGGCGTCGGCCTCAAAGTCCTCACCGGGGAGGGCGCAGCCATCGACACCACAACCGCACCCGGCAAGCTCGTCTTCGGCATCTTCGCCGCCCTCGCAGAGTTCGAGCGCGCGCTCATCTCCGAACGCACCATTGCGGGACTCGCGGCGGCGCGTGCGCGAGGCAGGAACGGCGGGCGCCCGTTCAAAATGACGCCGGCCAAGGTTCGCTTGGCGATGGCCGCCATGGGGCAAAAGGAGACGAAGGTGGGCGAGCTCTGCACCGAACTTGGCGTCACCCGGCAAACGCTGTATCGGCACGTGTCGCCATCCGGAGAACTCAGACCCGACGGCGAGAAAGTCATCTCAAAGCGAAAGATGTATTCCTAAGCTCACCGGCACCGGCACCGCTCACGTGCACGGGCAAAGCGAAGCAGGGATATTGCTCCGCCCGTGCTTGAGATGCTGTAGTTGTCTCATCGGGCATAATGACGGCGGGGCAAACGCGACACCCAGGTTTGCGGTACGCGACGAAAGCCACGACGACACGGGAGTGCCCGCTGGGCGCACGGGGGATCAACCGCTTCCGGAATCGCACTCGGGCTTTACTGGACGGGTTTCGCTGCGCGATCTGACGTCAAGCTGGCGTGTACTCCAAAATGGCACGTTCAGTCGGTCAGGCCGCCTCAAAAGCTAGGGCGGGTTTGTGGCTCATGCCCCTGCGAACGCCGCCTGCTGCTGGCGCAGAAGGTCAAGAAATTCGTCGGCCATCGCCAACTGCTCCTGCAATTTCTGTCGTCGTTCGTCGGCTTGGGTGATGAAGGACTCCAAGTCGGATTTCACGGTAGCGGCATCGGAGCCCTCGATCACGCCGTCCAAAGTATCGATGGTCCTGAGGAGAGACATCATCTCGTCGAGCGAGAAGCCCAGCGGCTTCATACGGCGGATGAGGATCAACCGCGCCTGGTCTTGATCTGTGTAGAGGCGAAAACCGCCGTCAGTTCGACCTGAGGGCTTCAAGAGGCCGATTTCGTCATAGTGGCGAATCGTTCGGAGCGACAGCCCTGTCCGCTCGGCCAGCTCACCGATGTGCATCGTTGCTACCGCCTCATCCTGAGCCATGTGCAGACCTCTCCTACCAAATCGATTAACCAACCCTTACGTTAGGGTAGTGTTGCGAACGTTGGCTGACATTGTCGATAGCCACCTTCCATCCTTGCCGTTTCGGCGGATGCTCGTGCGCAACGGCGCACGCCCCTTCTCTTTTCCTGTTCCGGCTCGCAACAACGAGCCCCGTCGCTGGAGGCCCCATGGCTCTCACCACCACAAAGCCCACCCCCAACCGCTACAAGGCCGAACCGTCGGTCATAACAGCGCTCCGCACCCCGCGCATCCTCACCCGCGAGGTCCTCGCCGGCCTCGTCGTGGCAATGGCCCTTATCCCCGAGGCCATCTCGTTCTCGATCATCGCGGGCGTCGACCCGCGGGTCGGGCTGTTCTCCTCGTTCGTGATGGCAGTGTCCATCGCGTTCCTCGGCGGCCGGCCCGCGATGATCACTGCCGCCACTGGCGCGATCGCGCTGGTCATCGCGCCCGTCGCCCGGGATTACGGCATGGACTACTTCATCGCCACGGTCATCCTGGCGGGGGTGCTACAGGTGATTCTCGGAGTGCTGGGCGTGGCCAAGCTGATGCGGTTCATCCCGCGCAGCGTCATGGTCGGCTTCGTCAACTCGTTGGCCATCCTGATCTTCATCGCCCAGCTGCCGCAGCTGCTCGGCGTGCCGTTCATGGTCTACCCGCTCGTGGCGATCGGCATCATCATCATGGTCGTGATGCCCCGGTTCACCAAGATCGTGCCGGCGCCGCTGGTGGCCATCGTGCTGCTCACCATCGCCACGGTCACCATCGCCATCAACGTGCCCACTGTGGGCGACCAAGGTGAGCTGCCCAAGAGCCTGCCCGAGTTATTCATTCCGAACGTCCCGCTGAACTGGGAAACCCTGTCAATCATCGCCCCCTACGCCTTCGCCATGGCCATGGTCGGCATCCTCGAATCACTGATGACCGCCAAGCTCGTCGACGAGGTCACCGACACCCACTCCAACAAGACCCGCGAAACCTGGGGCCAGGGAGCGGCCAACATGCTCTCCGGCTTCTTCGGCGGCATGGGCGGCTGCGCCATGATCGGCCAGACCATGATCAACGTCAAGGCCTCTGGCGCCCGCACCCGAATCTCCACCTTCCTCGCCGGTGTGTTCCTGCTGATCCTCGTCGTCGCCCTCGGCGACCTGGTCGCGATCATCCCCATGGCGGCGCTGGTGGCCGTGATGATCATCGTGTCGGTGCTCACCTTCGACTGGCACAGCATCCGCCCCTCGACCCTCAAGCGGATGCCCAAGAGCGAGACCACCGTCATGCTCTCCACCGTCGTGGTGGTCGTCATAACCCACAACCTCGCCATCGGCGTGATCGTGGGCGTACTCGTGGCCATGGTCGCGTTTGCCCGCCGGGTGGCGCACCTCGTCAACGTGGAGCGAACCCTCTCCACCGAGGACACCGTGCCCACGGCCCGGTACACCGTGACCGGGGCGCTGTTCTTCGCCTCGAGCAACGACCTCACCACCCAGTTCGAGTACGCCGACGACCCCGACCGGGTGGTCATCGATATGTCCGCCTCGCACATCTGGGATGCCTCCACCGTGGCCGCGCTAGACGCGATCACGAACAAGTACGAACGCCACGGCAAGCGCGCCGTGATCATCGGCCTGAACGAAGCCAGCACCGACATCCACGCCCGCCTCGCCGGCAATCTCGGCGGCGGCCACTAGCTCCGTTGTTGCAAGATCAGCCCGCTCCGTCACACGTCGCCCAGGCTTGTGCAGACGAGTGTGAGGATTCGTGCAGCCGAGCGTGAAAAGCGACAGCGAGGAAGGCTGTCCAACAATCCGAATGCAACCCCATTCTGACGGCATGAGTATCAGTCGTTGACGTCTAGTTGGGGTGTACTCCAAATAGGCACATTCTGATCCCGGGCAACACTTTCATTCCGGCGATGAGTTTCGAGCACTACGCCAAGGCGGAAACCCTTGGGAGCAAACTCGCAATCCCGACCTGCTCGATAACGATCGTTATCGGTGGGACGCGACGACCTAGGTCGTCGCGTCCATCCGTGCGGGCTACCTAAGAGGTTCTGGACCTGCGATAGCTGGATTTCGCGACGTCGACGGGGGCTGAGCCGGTCGTTGGAAGCTGGCGCCGAGATGGCCTGTTTCGGCTTTGAACTCGGGCGATCGGCTTGCGTACTCGACGTGACCGACGAGGTTCGGATGCGAGCTGGTCCATGAGATTGCTCCCCGGCGCCGGCTATGCACTTTTTTGAGAAACCAGTCCACGTCGACCCCTGTGTGACTAAAGGCCACCCGCGCGACCGCATCGGCAAGGTCGAATACGACCAGGCCGACACCCACCACAAGGTCGATCACCGTGCCCGGAGCCTCCGTCTCTACCGTCGGCACGATGCTCGACAGCATCCAGCCGCGGCTGTGGGTGACACCTGAGCCCAGCTCCCACTGCCACGAGCTTCCCGGTACGTATTTTTTGAAAGCGTCGGTGGCGTTGAACTTGATGTTTTCGCGCTGTCCGTCGAGAGTCACAGCTGCCGTCAGCGTTGGCCGGCGGGTGTCGGGGGTCAGCTCGAATCCGCCTTTGGCCAGTCTTCGTTGCAGCTCGAGGATGGAGGCCTTGATTCGGACCGCTTCTTCGACGGCGTGCGAGCCGAACGAGTCGGCCGCTGCGAGATTCCCCTCGATACTCTCGATCTGATAGGCCGCCATGCGGGCGAGGCTCCGAGCCGGCGGGACCTCTGCGTCCATGATGTAGCAAAGCCGCATCACCGCTTCGCCCAGGGCACGCTGCAGAACGAAGAGTGACGTCCGCAGTTCACCGTTCGCATCCAACGCCAGCGCGAGCCCCGTGGTCAAATCGCGACACGAGCGCAGCAGTCGCTCGACAGTCTCCATGTTGGTGCCGAATATCGCTCCGCGCAGGAAATCCCTGTGGGGGTGGGCCAGCATCCATTCGTCGAGTCGTGCAACGCCGGATCCATCGTTGCGCGCAGCGCCGGCGGTCAGGGCTTGATCGAGAAGTTCTTCTGCATCGGCAAGCGTTCTCCGGAGGTGCCTAGCGATATACACTCCCGGACCGAAGTCTGTTCCGTTGTCTGGCATACGAGCAGTGTGCAGCATCCCCGCGCAGTGGGAGGCCTATGTGGGCCCAAGGGCCCGCGCGGGGCGGTCGGTGCGACTGCTTTCTAACGATCGCTTTAGGACGCGGTGCGCGGGGGTCTGTGGTGCAGGGCAAGATGGACTTGTGAACAATGCCGCGCGGGACCCCCTCGATACAGGGGCACTTCGTAAGGCGCGGGGTGCGTTCTTCACCCCCCCAGAAATTGCCTCTTTCGTCGCAGATTGGGCCATCCGCACCGCTGATGACGCGGTGTTGGAACCGTCCGCTGGGGACGCGGAATTTCTAGTGCACTCAGTCGCACGACTGCAGGAGCTTGGGGCAGTGTCACCGCACGTTCACGGCGTGGAACTTCACCAGTGGAGCGCCGATGCCGGGTCTGAGCGCGTTAGGAATGCTGGCGGCAACGTCGAGATGGCGGTCGGTGACTTCTTCGACACTCCGGCAGCTGGTCGCTACTCAGCCGTGGTGGGAAACCCGCCATACATCCGTTTTCAGGACTTTGCGGGCGACTCCCGCGCAAAAGCGCGCGCTGCTGCGCTCCGCGGCGGAGTCGCGCTGTCTGGCCTTGCGTCGTCATGGGCCGCGTTTACCGTTCACGGTGCGCTGAGCCTCCAACCGGGTGGGCGTCTCGGTTTCGTCCTACCGGCGGAACTACTACACGCGAACTACGCCGCACCTGTACGGCGGTTCTTGTTCGAAAACTTTTCCCAGGTTGACCTTGTCCTATTCGAAGAGCGCGTATTTGCGGAGGCAGAGACGGAGGCGCTGCTGCTGCTAGCTGACGGCTACGGCGGTTCCACCAACCACGCTCGCATCAGACAAGTGACCGACGCGGGCGCGCTGACAATAGATATGCCAGATGCCGCGAAATGGACTCCGACTGATCCGGCAGCAAAGTGGTCCGCATCTACGGTTAGCCCGGAAGCCGCCGGCATCTACGCCAAGTTGATTCTCGGTGGAACCTTTACGGCACTCAAAACTTGGGGTGAGACGACACTCGGCATGGTTACCGGGAACAACAAGTACTTCGCCCTCAGCCCCAGTCGGGTGGCGGAGCTCGGTCTGCTTTCTAGCGATGTGCTCCGTCTCTCTCCTCCCGGATCGAGCCATCTTCGTGGGCTCGAGTTCTCGACTCGTGCACATAACGAACTTGGAAGCGCCGGAAAGCGGACGATGCTGTTCCGTCCGGCGAGCGACCCGTCTGACGCAGCCCTGGCATATATCGCCCAAGGCGAGGTCGATTCGGTGCAGACCGCCTACAAGTGCCGTGTGCGGAAAGACTGGTGGCGCGTCCCCCTAGTCGCCAAGGCCGACATGCTGCTGACGTACATGAACGCAGACACTCCACGGCTCACCACCAACAGCGCTGGCGCGTTACACCTCAATTCTGTTCACGGGATCTACCTCACACCCGAACACAGAAAAGTCGGGCGCGAGCTGTTGCCCGTCGCGGCCCTGAACTCTGTCACCATGCTCGGGGCCGAATTCACGGGCCGCGCATATGGCGGCGGCATGTTGAAGATCGAGCCTGGCGAGGCTGACCTCTGGGCTCTCCCTTCCCCGGCCGTCGTCGCAGCAGCGCGCGAAGAACTGCTCGCGATCCGGCCACAGGTCGCCGGGAAGCTTCGCAACGGCAACGTGCTTGAGGCGGCGAAACTCGTCGATGACGTTCTCCTCGTCCGAGCGCTTGGAATGCGCCGACCCGAGGTCGCCGAAATTCGCGCGGCCCGCGCTGCCCTCGCGGGACGCCGAGAATCTAGGAGCCGACGTGCCAACAGTTGACGAACGACTCGTCGCCGCAATTCGTTCTTGTGGATCAAAGCCGGGGAACGATGCCCCTCAGGCGACGAAGAAAAACTACAACGAGAAATTGTCGGCGGCCGTTGCACTGGCGGTCTCCTCCGAACTCCGCGCACGCGGCATGGACGGCTCACGACCGACTGGGCCCGGCGAGGCGGGAGCCAGCGGCGCGGAGCGGCGCCTGGCAGGCGGCATCGGGGCCAAAAAGGTTGACGTCACCTGGGCGACGGAAGAATCCGGACTCATCCTCGCTGTCAGTGTAAAAACAATCCTGTTCCGCGACGGGAAGACGCAGAACTTCCAAAAGAACCTCACCAACCGACGTGCTGATCTGCTCAATGAGGCAGTCACGCTGCACCGCCGCTTTCCATATGCGGTGCTCGCCGCACTACTCATCTTCGATGTCGGTGCCGAAACCGATGGCACCGGAAGACGGAAGTCCACATTTTTAAACGCGGGCCCACGCTTGAGGCTCTTCACCGGTAGGCAGGATCCCGCAGGACGGGACGAGCAATACGAGAAGTTTTACGTGCTCCTCGCCGACCTCAACGACACACTTCCGTCGATCCGAGCATTCGAGGCAAATGACCTCGCTACCGAGGTCAGTTTGACTGAGGCCTTCGACACGCTGGTAGCTCTCATCGGGGAACGCAACTTCGACCTCTATGAAGGACTCGACGGTCACGTCACAAAGACTTGACCATTCACACGTCCACAGCTCGCGTGCACACTGCGGCACGGATAGGTTCCCCAGTATGCGATCGGACTCTCTAGGTGCTCCCCCGAACTGCGAGCGGTGCCTAGCGCCCATGCTGATCGACGGGTCAACGAGCGCACCCTTCTGGCGCTGTCCGACCTGTAACCTGGTGCGCCTCGCCTGACCTCTGGCCGCCGCGTCCAGTGTCGGATAATGGGGGTTATGCATTGGGACTTGGCACACCGTTCACGGGACGCGAGCGAATCAACGCCGGCCACGGTCGAGGCTCCGGACAGCTGGGCGGCAGTCGAGCAGCTGCGCGCTGTGATCCCGGCCGATCACCTGGTGCTCTACGTGCGCCGGCACATCAGCCGCTAGGCGCGCTCGGAGCACATTCCGAAAGATTCGAACCTATGTTCTAATGGGTCTATGGGTTCGGATACTAAGCATCCCGACACCCCGCACGTGCAGCGCTCGGTGCGGGCGGACACCCTCGAACAGATCGAGCCGTCATACGCGGCCGAGTTCGTGCCTCGCCCGTTCAGCCTGACCCCCGCCGAGCTGGGCGGGCTGCCGGCCACCCTGGCCAGCGAACCTACGTCCGTTCGTGCCTGGGTGAGATACCCAGCAATAGCTCGCCACGTCCAAGCCCTGGCCCTGGCGTGGACTCCGCGCGCCGTGTATGTGGAGTGGGAGGACAGCGGCACTCACCGCGTCTGGGTGTGGGCGCCGGCCGTTGAGCGAGCAGCGCCGGCCCCGCCCACCGCTCCCCCGCGGCCATCGGTGGACATGCTGAGTGTGCGCTCCGCAGAGCCACTGGTCGAGCTGGTCAAGGCCCGCCTGGCCCGGAGCGGGGCCGAGTTCGTGACCTCGACGGAGCGGCCTGCGGGCCCCTTCGGCGTGGTCGTGTTCGGGTCCATCGACCAACACCATGTGCGTCTGGAGTTATCGGCCGACCCGACCACCAATACGTGCGTTGTCCAGCTGTTTGACCTGACCGCGAAGAAGGTTCTGGTCGAGCGTGTTGCAGCTCCGACCTTTCAAGAAGCCATCGAGGCTTACGCCTGGGCGGAGGCGATCGACGCCCTCACCCTGTCGGGTGAACCTGACCACGAGTTGCCTTGACCTCAGAGCCCCAGGACAACGGCGATAACCGCGACGATTTGAGGCAGTATCTTCACGAATGCGACTAAGACCAGCGTCCATTCAACCCGCCGGCGGTCCGGCTGGTTCTTCTTCTTTTTTTTCATCAGGTTCCCTCGGTATGGCGGAGTGCCACGGCGGCACCCACACCGTCCCTATGCCTCGGCGTCGCAGCCGGCTGGGGATCGGGTGTGGCCACCCGGACCTAGATCACTATCGGCAGAATCACTTTCGGCTGAAAATGAGCCGGACTCCTGGCGGATGCCAGCGAGTCGGCTCACAATGGCCCGATGGAGTCGCAACGTCGCGCACATAGCCCGTGGGCGTCCTCCTGGGGTGAGTTCGCCTACCGGGCCGCTGCGTTCCTGCGCGTCGTCGCCCTCCTGGCCGGCGTCGTGATCACCGGCCTGGTACTCGTGCACCTGGTGCGCGATGGCTGGGCGCCTTACCTGCTGCAGGCGTGCGGCGAGGCGTTCGTGTTCCTGACTGTCGGGATCCTGCTGCAGCTCGTGGTGCTCGTGCACAACCGCGCCGCGCGGCCATAGCCGGCGCGGGCAGAGAAACGCCCCCGGCCGGGAGAGAGGGCGGCCGGGGGCGTGCTTGTGGGCTCGTGACCTGGTGGAACCTGGTCGAATCGAGGATCGGTTATTCGGTGGGAGCGGGGCGGTAGCCCTGTCCCCTGATCGCGCCTTGGGCCTTGTCCAGCTCGTCCGCGAGCTGGTCGGCCAGCTGCGCAGCTCGGGTGAGGTGGTCAGTCGCCGTGGCGATGCTCTGGACGGGATCCCTTCCGTCGTCTTCCTTGACGTCGTACTGGTCGAGTGAGCGGCCGAGGCCGCTGGCGAGGTGCTGCAGAGCTTCCGGGAGGCGGTGGCCAACCCATTTGAGGTTTCCCAGGACGTCATAGACGAGCGGTGCCGGCAAGTTGGCCGCATGCGTTACGTCGACGAGCGCCCGGATGGACTCGGCCGCGTCGTCGGCATGCTGGACCGCCGGGGGACGTTCGTCGTCGCTGGTCATGTCTGGTGCTCCTGTCGATCGCGTTAGCGCGGCCGCCGGCTGGCGGCCAGCGGGTGTTAGGCCTGGTCGTCGGGCTTGCTGTTGCGGCGGATCTGCGCCACGGCGCGGCTGAGGTCGGCGCCGATGTAGTCGGCGTCGATGACGCGGCCGTACGTCTTGGATCCTTCGGGGCCCCAGCTGTTGGTGTGCTCTCGTCCGACGACGATCACGGCATCTCCCTTGTGGAGGGTGGCCGCTGCGTTCTCGCCCAACTCGAACTTGGCTTCAACGAAGTGAGTCGTTGCATCGACGTGTTCCATGTACCTTCCGGCGCGGTACTCCCCCGTGTTCTCGATGACTCGAAATTTCGTGATGTTGAGACTGCCTGCCTTCACTACGTCGACGTCGGCGGCGAGGTTCCCGGTGATCGTGCGCTGAGTTGACATGGGTTCTGCTCCTTCGATTGGTTGTGCGGTTAGGTAGGGGTTCGAGCTATTCGGCTAGTGCGGTGATGAGTTCGGGTTGGAATCCGGACCAGCTGGTGGATGACGTCTCGACGACGGGGGCCTGCAGGTGTCCTAGCGCCCGTATGTGCTCGAGCGCGGCTTCGTCCTTGGACAGGTCGACGACCGCGTAGCTGATGCCCTCTTGGTCAAGCTTCATCTTCGTCATTCGACACGGCTGGCACTCTGGCAACGTATAGACGACCACTGACTCACTCATGTCCTTGTCCCTTCCCCACCAACAATTCTTTGTGCCTGTCTGGCAAAGGGAATCGATTGAGAGCGGGAGTGCCGTAGTGCAGGGTCGTGGAATACCGGAGCGAGAGCAGCGAGCGAGGATATGCCGCGAAAGCCTGGAACGGAAGGCGCGGAGCGAACTACGGTGAACGACCAGACAGGTGCAAGCATCACAGGCTCTACAGTGCCGCGCAGCGGCTCCCCTGGGTGCCGGCCTCCGTGCCGGTGACCGTCGTGCATGGTTATTTTGTTTGGTACTTCTCGCGTATGGCGGCCTCGACCACACTACGAATCGTTGCCCCATCCTCCGCGGCCGAAGCCGCGTCGATGAGTTCGAGAACATCTGGTGCCAGCCGGGTACTGAACGGCACCGTGGCCTCGCGGCGCGGCCGGCCGCGCCGCGGTGCGGCGCTAGCCGTGGCTGCGGGGGGCTGTGCGGCCACAGAGGCAGCCTGCGGGGCTGGCTCACTCTGGCGGTAGTCCACTGGGTCTACGCGCTCGTCGGGTGCCGCCTGCGGCTTGCGGCGGCGGCTGAGGTCTGGGCGGTCTTGCTGCTGCTCGCTCATCGAATCACCTGGTTCACGATCTTGGCGTAGGCGGCCACGACGGGTGCGCCCTTTCTGTAGTTGCCGTACCACTCCCCCGTGAGGCGGACTTCTTGAATGATGGCCCTTTCGGGCACTAGGGGCATGAGAAGCATTCCGGTAGCGCGCAGCTCGTCCGTGCTGGCTACGGCTGGGCGGGAGGGGATTGTTTCTTGGACCCTGCCGAGGACGATCCCGGCCTCTGAGAGCGTGATGGGTGCGGCGATGCGCGTTCTGCTGAGGCGGAACTGTTCGACAGTGCGCCGTGCGCCTGCAACACCATCCACGCCGTCACTGGAGGCCGTGGCGGCATAGACAATCGAGTCGGCAGCATTCAAGGCCGACAGGATGAGCGGCCCGCCCTGCCTGTTGGGGCAGTCGATAACCACCAGGTCGGCAGAGATGCCGACAAGTGCCGTTCGTAGTCTCAATTCGGCGTGGTCTGCTCGATCAGCCTCACGGTTGGAGACGTTGCGAGCGGAAGGAATCACGCGGAGATTCTTTGACCAGGTGGACTGCACGGCCAGATCCTCGCCCCATCCTTGCGGGTCTTCGTCTCCGAGAATCGCGCCGACGTGGAGGCCTTCACCGGAGGGTTCGACGTCGAGCCATTTGGTCGCTGCTGCACGGGGGTCAAGATCAACTAGGACCGTCCGCCGGCCTTGCTCGGCGGCCGTCATTGCGATCGATACGGCGGTAGTCGTTTTCGAGACGCCGCCCGATTCGCTGTAGACCATTAATGTTTGCATGCTTTCAATCATTCCTGCTTGCATTCCTTCTGTCAATCATTCCTGCATTCTTTCTGTCTTTCTGTCTTTCATGCATTAATTAATCGACTTGAAGAACGGGCAACACTTCGTTATCGCGCTTACGGGGGAGCGTGAGGGGGCCGCCCCTCACCGGCTGGCCCGCGAGGGCCAGCCGGGAGTTGGCCCTGGCTAGTTCGCCTCGACCAGGCACTGGGGGCAGCCCTTGGCGATTGACAGCGCTCGCGCAAAGTCGTCCATGCGGTGCAAGCTCTGGTGGTCGGAGCAGGGGGAGAAGCGTTCGGTCATGATGCTGCCTTCCGGCTGGGGGAGGGGCGGCCGTGGCCGCCCCTCCGGATGGTTAGTCGTTGACGCGGGTGAGAGTGTCGACGAAGGTCACGTATTCAGCACCGTCGATTGTCGCGGTGTGGCTGAGTACGTATCTGACGTGTGCGTGGCTGCTCAGGTTCTCGCTGCGGTTGGCGAGCTGACGACTGCGGGCCTGGCCTTCGTTGTCGACCTTGGTGACGCGCGTCTCGATTGTCTGGATGCTCATGGTGGCCATTTCTCTTCCTCCCGTTCGCTAGATGTTGCGGAGCATGCTGACGATGGTGGGGAACGGCGACAGGCTCTCAATGAGCGTGTCGACAGTTCCCGGGTCGGGCTTCTGGGCGAAAGCCTTCTGGACCCGCGCGAACTGGCTATCGCTGAGCCCGACGGTTTGGCCCTCATGGTTGGTGCCGACTGCGATAGCGGTTCCAAAGATCACGGTCGGGTTGCCGAGCAGGTGGGCCAGCACGGTTGCGGGCAGGTTCAGGGTCGACCCGTTGATGAGTCCCTCATCGTCCACGAAAAGGTCGATGCTGTCGGCCAGGTCGACGACGGCGAACATACGGCAGTCGATGGCGGCCGCTATGTCGTTGCCACCTTTCGCGCTGTCCAGGTCGAGCGTGGTGATGGTTTCGGTCGGGTTGATCTTGACGCTGCGGATGGTGGTGTTGGTCATGGTGTTCCCTCTCCAAGGATGGTGAGATACGCGGGATCCCGGGCTCTCGTGGGCAGTGGTTGTGTAGTCGTCCACCGTTTTTCTGCCCTTGGTGGCAAGAGAAATCGATTGAGAGCGGGAGTGCCGTAGTGCACGCAATCTGGTGCGAAATAAGGGAGCTTGCGACCGCGTGCCAGATTGTGGGTGACGAAGGCACGGAGCGAACTACGATGACCGGCCACCAAGGGAAGAAAAGTTCTGTCAGGTCAGCCGGCGCAGCCGGTCCGCGTGGATCCGGCCTCCGTGCCGGCTCCACCTGGGGGAGTGTGAGGGGGGTAGCCCCTTCACGGCCGGCCCGGGGTGGGCCGGCCGCTGCGGTTAGGCGGTCGTGGTGGAGCTGGTGAGCACGTCGTCCTGGTCGCCTTCCCAGAAGTGGCCTAGTCCGGCGTCGATCATGCTTTGGATCAGTGCGGCCGCGTTTATACCGCGTGCAGCTCGGTCGGGAAACGACAGGGTGATGGTGATGCTCTGGGCGGGTACAGCGTGGTCGACGTCGCCGTGCTGCTCGTCGGTGGCGTATTGGTACGTCCACGCGATGGCCACGGCGCCGGTCGGGCCGTCACCGGCGGCGGTGACCGTAGCGCGGTGTTCGTCCTGGCCGGGGTGGGGTGCTCTGCTGCAGCTCCACGGGACCCCGAGCACGTCGACGGTCGACGTGCCGCACGTCGCCCCGGTGGGGCTGAGGTCTGCGTCGGGGGCGTCCTGGTCGAGCTGGTCTGCGTCGAGGGTGTCAGGGCGCTGGTAGGTGATGATCATGGCCGGTTCTCCTTGGTCCTGCTGCGGTGCCTTGCTCGAGGTGGGGTGCCGGGTGGGCCGGCGTGACCTGGTGGGGGAGTGTGAGGGGGTAGCCCCTTCACGGCCGGCCCGGGGTGGGCCGGCCGCTGGGGCGGGATTACTCGGGCCGCACGAGCTGCTGAATCTCGGCGTACGGGGCGGTGTCGGTCCAGGTGTAGCCGGTGGTGACGCTGACTGTTTTGAGGTTGGCGCGCACGACTTCGCGCCACTGGCCGCGGATCTTCACCCGGTCGCCCTTCTTGACGGTGGAGCGGTCGTAGCCGGTGGCCGTGCCGCTTTCGACCTGGGCCGCGCGTACGGCTTCCCAATAGGCGATCTGGTCGCGCTTCTCGTCGATGTGCGGGGCGAGGCGGGTCGTGAGGGCCTGGATCTGCTCGGCGGTGGCGTCGATATAGCCGCGTGTGTCGTCGTAGCACTGCGCGGTTATGCGGCGTTCGAGCTTGCGGAGCTCAGCGCCCAACGTTTCGATGCGGTTGGCCACGGTGACCGGGTTGTAACGGGCGTCTGTGGTGTGCGTGGCCGCGTCGGCGCGGGCCTGGGCAACGGTGGCCTCTGCGCTGGCTTCGACTGATTTACGCATGGCAATATCTGCTTTGGCGATCGCGTTGCGGTGGCGGCCTTCGGAGTGGTGGCCAACCTTGATCGGCTCGCCTCCCTCGGGCAGCCGGTCCAGCGCTGCGCGGGCCTTGTCGTAGGCAGCATCTTCCGCGCTGGTCTTGCGCTCTGCTTTCGCGGACAGGGCGGCGACCCGGTCGGCCTGGCGCTCGATCTTTCCGGCCTCGACGTCTGCGGTAGCACGGTGGCTGTTGTCGATTTCGGTTGTGACCTCGAACCCGGCGGCTTCAAGTGCCGTCTTGGTGCGGGTGATGGTGTGCAGCTTGGGCAGGCGGTCGCGGGACTGGGGGACGAACCAGGCGCTGATGCTGCGGCCCCAGCGCCATCCGGTGGACTTGAGGACTTCGGCGGTTCCGTCGCCGCGGCTGGTGCCGTCGATCATGGTTCCGGCTTCGTGTGTGTGGGTGATGGTGAGCATGAGTCTTTTTCCCTTGATCTAGGCGAAGCTGTCTGCGTAACGTGTGGCGGTGCAGGTTTCGCCCGGCGCAGTGTCTGCGGCACCTTCGGACCGGCAACCACTGCAGGCGCACCCGGAGGCGTAGCGCTCCCGGGGGTAGGTGTTCTCGTACTCGATATCTGACTCAGCCATAGGTTTCTCCCTTGTGAACAACTGTTTTTTTGCCCTATCTGGCAAGAGAAATCGATAGCGACCGGGAGTGCCGAAGTGCACAAAATCTCGGGCGAAATAAGCCCGCAGGGCGCGTCCGAGAATTTGGGTGACGGAGGCACGGGAGGGAGCTACGGTGAAACGCCAGAAAGGACAAAAAGGCCCATTGGACAGTGCCGCGCAGCGGCTCCAATTCACTTGTGACGGCATCGCCGTCCTGGCTTCAGAGTGATATCACTCTGATAACCCCCGGCCGCGCAGCGGCTCAAAATGGGGGACGAGTACAGCGGCCCAGCCGCGTTCCGTCACGGCCCGTCAGGGGCGTGTGGCTGGTCGTCGCAGGTTCCGGCCGTTCTTGGGTGCTGCACGCACTCGACCTAGCTGGGATTGCGGCGAAATCACGTCGAAACGCTGTCGGTGTCGATGCTGGGGCCCGGCGCAACAGCGGGGGGACTGTGACGCCGGGTTGAATCAATATTACGCGCCCTGCTCCACTACCCAGCGGCCCGCAGACAGCGTGGCTACCGTTGCCCACCAACGACCACGGCAGACCCCTGCCGGGTTGTGGCCTGGGGTTAGAGCGGTGTCACTGCCGGGAATTCGGTGAGGAGCTGCTCAAGCTGGTCCTCCTGCGTGGCGCCGGCGCCGATGAGGGCGGGCATGAACCTGGCGATCGCGTCAAACCCCGCCGCCTGCGTGCCATACACACCCAGCGACACCAGGTGAGTGGTCCCGTTGGCCATGCTCAGCTCCACGCAGGGGTAGTGCTCTTCTGGGGTGATGCCCATCCGGACGGCATCGGCGAAGGTGTTGCTATCCAGCTGCTCCTGAATGGAGACAACTTGGTCGAGGTTGATCCACACATCGTCGACGCCGACCACCGGGCGGGTCCGGTCGTGCTCGTAGGTGGTCACGGCAAGTTTGATGAAACGCATAAGGGCGTCCTTTCCAGTAGCGGGTCCTCGAACGCTAAGCCGGGCCGCCGCCCGGCCGCCGACGGATGTGGAGTCCTGTGGAGAACTTGCCGGGGTGGGGGAGTGTGAGGGGGCGGGTCGCCCCCTCACCCGCGGCCGCCCCGGTCACGGGGCGGCCGCGGCCCGCACTCATTTGACCGGCAGTGCCTGCAACGCGATCTCGAGGGCCCGGTCGTAGCTCATGCCACCGGGTCGGATGGTACCTTTCCGGAACCGCAGCTCCTTGGGAGTGCGCGTGGTGCCCTGGTAGTTGTCCGGGGCGTCGTGCACGGGGCCGTAGCCCGGGTTCAGCAGGGCCCACCGGGTGAAGGGGTGGCCCGCGTGCAGAACCTTGGCGATGAACACCGGGGTCGGGTTCGCGCACAACGCCCAGAACCGGGCCGCCTCGCGCCGTCCGGTGAGGCGTTCCCCGATCGGGCTTGCGGTCAGGCCGGGCGCGGGCATCCGCCGGATGGTCGTGTAGTGCACGTACGGGCGAAGCTTGGAGTCATCCCGAGCCGGAATCGCATCCAACGCCTCCGCCGCAGCCCGAGCCGCTTTGGCTGCGACCCGGGTGGCGGCGAGATCGTGGCCATGCTCGAGCGACCAGGCTTTGGCCTCAATGGTGCAGCAAATCAAGTTCCAGTCGTGGCTGTAAAACTCCACCAACCGGTCCAGATCCCGAGCCTTTTTCCACCCCGGGGTGGCGTATCGGGCGAAGAACGCGTTCGCGGCTTTCCGGTCGGCCGCAACGTCATCACTGCTACGTACAGGCCCGGTGACAACGACGTGGGACAAATACATGAGACTCTCCGCTCAACTGATTTTTTTGCCTGTCTGGCAAGAGAATCGATTGAGAGCGGGAGCGCCGAAGTGCCCGCAGTCTCGGGCGAAATAAGGGAGCGTGCGACCGCGTCCGAGAGTGTGGGCGCGTAGGCGTGGGAGCGAACTACGATGACCGGGCAGACAGACGAAAAAATGCGCCTGAATCAACAACCGGCGGCGCAGCGGCTCCGCCTACGGCCTTCACCTGTCCCGGCACCCCTGAACGGGGGAGCCGCCGGGGCGTCGGGTCTTGGTACGGTGAGGCTCTGATGCGGTATCAACGGACCCGATAGGGGTACCGGTTCCGCTGAGCGAGCCGCGTGATTGCGCCGGCCACCGCACCAGGTTCACGCTCGGGGGCACCACCATGAACCAGCACCGCCAGCCACACCAACTGACAACGACCCGCTCATCGCAACAGTGCGCCAGGCCCGGGCGAGCCCGGGCCTGAGATGGGCCAGTTGATTTACAACTCACTGATCCACGTCACCATCCCCGACAGCGATTTAGCCAACCTGGAAGCTGTCGTGGGGAGCAAATTTGTGGCGCAGGAGCCGTTTTACTTCAGCTGGAACCGGCACGTCAATACCCATGAATCCCGCACCACCATCTGGCTGCACCCCAGCATTTCCCTGCACTTTCGCTACCTCGCTATCCGCCGGCCAGCTTTGAACCGGATCCGGGTTGGCGAGATGCTCCTCCAAGCCAACAGTGCCGGCGGGTTGACGATGATGCTCGATGACGTGCCGCCCAGCTCGAACCGGCCCCTCGCGGCCGAACCGCGCACCTACGCCGCGTCGCCCAGGTACTGCCACCGGCTTTCCGGGTTGAGGTTGCCGGCCGCGACGAGCTCGAGCGCGCTTCGGTGGTCGGCCAGGTTGTTGCTGGCCCGCGGATACCGCGGCCACACCCGCTCCCCAGCATTGCTCGCTTCAAACAACGGCCGACTCGACACATGCGGGCGCTTCGGCCGGTGCCGGGGGTGAGTATTCATGGTGGTGACTTCGGCTTGCCACCACGCCCACACCTCCCGCTCCACCCGATACCGCTCGGCCCGAGCCAACAAAGTCCCGGCCACACCGAGGATTTTGGCGGCCTGATCCCGGAGATCTTGCTTGGACCTGGCCCACCCGTCACGGTGGCCCACGAGCAGCTTGTGGCGCCGGAGGCGGCCCAGGATCGTCGCGGTGTGACGGGCAGTAACGCCCAGCAGGCGGGCGGCGGTCTCGACGGTGAGGGAGGGGTGCTGTTTCAAGAGGGCGTAGAGCTTGCCGGCGAGGTGACCCAACCCGCGGCGGGTGAAGAGGTCGTGACGTTGATCGGTGAGTTGCGCCTCGAGCTGGGCCACCAGAGCGGCACGGGTGTTAAAAAGCTCGGCAGCGCTACGAGTAACGACAGGCAGATCGGCGGCAGGGGGGCGGGGGTTATCTAGTGGTTGTGACCGGACTATACGTGGGGTTGTGGAAAACGTGGAGACTAGGCGCCATTCCGCTGCGTTTCCCTCGTCGCTGGCCGTGACTCGTTCGACATAGCCGGCCTCCGTCAGGGCTGTGAGCGCGGTGGCCGCGGTGGTCCGGCCGAGACCTGCCATGGGGCCCAGGTCCCGGATCGAGGCGGCGACAACGCGTTTGCCGGTCTGCAACGTCAGGTACGCCAGGGCGCGGAGAATCGTTTGCTGGTTCGACGTCGCCTCAGTCGCACCCCACCGGCCGGGGTTGACCCGGAACCGCTCCAGCAGCTCCGCGACACCGGTGACGATGGCGTCCAGCTCCGTGAGGTCCTCCGGCGTCTTCTCGGCCGGGAGCGGGCGCTGCAGGGCCGCGTACTGCACGGCGACGTTCCACTGGCGCTCCAGACGGGCCCGGGCCTCACCGGCGGAGCGGGGACGGCGGCTACCGCGGCCGGTGTTCTTCGTCCGGTAATGCTCCATCCCCGGCGCGTTCCTCACCGCGTGTTCGACGTCCTGGAGAGTCCAGCCGGCGTTCGCGGCCGAGAGCAGACACATGAACCCGGTCCAAGACGGGTTACTGCCGCCGTCAATGGTGGCCATATGCGCGGCCCCCGCAGCGCTCAACGCCCGGTGGCCCACGTGCTGGGTATTCACGGGCCCGGACGGGCGGCTCTCCTGCGCCCGCAGCGCAGGCTTCCGCTCCTCGAGCAGGCCGGCCAGGGCTGCCAGGTCGGCGGTCGTCGTCGACGGGGTCGCCAGGCTGGCCAGGGTGCCGCGGAGCACGGTGGAGCGGCTACCGTCCCGATGCGGGGACAGCGGGGGACGGGCGGCGCCGGTGACAGTGTTCAGAAGCATGCCGAAGTCCAACTGGCTATACGTCACCTGAGCAGCCCGGGCCACAGGAGCAATGCTGCTCTTGGCTGCGCCGTCCTGGAGGGCGATCCAAAGGTGGCGGCCGCCAGTGCCGGAGGACTGACACACGACATGCTCGATCGACAATTCGTCGAGCGTGCGAGACAGAGCATCGCACTGGTCGGCGGCTTGCTCCATCAACTCAGCGTCGACCGCGCCCCGGATCTTGCCGTCAAAGTCGAAGCAGAGGAACCAGAACAAACCGGTGTCATCCGCCAGGTTCATCGCCCACGGCGTCGTGGGCTCGACCGGGCCAACCCGGTGAATCGAGGGGTAGTTGTTCTCGTCGATCCGGCCATACGCGTCGCGTTTCATCACCCGGACCTGATCCCGCGGGCTAATCCGGCGCGTCAAATCCCACGCTGTCCACTGCTGCGTGGACACGCCGAACACCTTCTTGGGTGCATTTGGCGTGAAATCGGCTATGCTCTGTGGCATAGAGAAACCTCCCGTGAGGGCTGTTGATCTGGATTAGCTCGAACCTCGGGCCGGCAAGCACAGAGGGTTTGAGCTACGAAACTTGTAGAAGCCCGTCGCGAAAGCGGCGGGCTTTTTCGTTTAAGCGACCTGGCTGATGGGCAGCTCCTCGTCGTGGCGGATAGCGGCTTGGGGCGCGAGTTTGGCAAGGCCAACATCTCGGGCAAGAACTGAGGCGATGTAGTCGCTCAGAGACATTCCACGCTCAGCGGCGCGGTCGCGTACTGCGTCTGCGATTGGCGACGGAACTCGGGAGATCATCGATTGGCGATCGCCTTTGCTTTTACGTCCGCCGTATGTTCGTTGAGGGGGCATGGTCTGACGGTAGTGGCAGGGTGAATCAGAAACAGGGAACCTGGTGGGGCGTGTCGGATTAACCGCCGAGCAGGTACGCCTCGTAGCCATGGAGCGCCGCCCGGAGGGCGCTGGAATCGAGCACATAGATGACTCGCTGGCCTTGCCGCTTCTCACCGGCGTCTGAAGTGACGATGCCTGTCGATTCCATTTCCTGGAGGTGGCGGAACACGGTCTGGTAGGTGGTGTTGAGCTCTCGCTGGATTGCACCAGACGTCATCCCTTCTGGGTTGAGCGCAAGCAGGCGGATGATCGCACCTCGAAGGGGGTTCGCACCAAACACCACTGTCGCCCTCTCGGCCGATGGCGGCAGAGGTTCCTCAGGGGACGCATAGCGTGGCATCCCCTCATTCTGCCGCAGCTGAACAATTCACAAGTCTACACTAACACTTAATGTTAGAGTCTAATTGGAGGTGCTGACGTGACGCAGACGATTAGGACTAGACCTTGGCGCTGGTCGGCACGTCAGTGCAAGCGCCTATCCCAGAACATATTCGAGGACCTGGCCGAAGTCGCGGGTGACGAGATCTCGACGAGCAGTGAAAACGGTCCCGGCCGGCCGGCGGAGAACATCGTCGGGGGCGTCATCCTCGACGTAGCCCATCGATCGGAGGTCGATGAGCGCGGCGTGGACGGCGGGGCGGCTCATCGTGTCACCAATCGCGTCGAACAGTTCGTTGAAGCTCAGGGGCTTGGGGAGCAGCACGCGGAGCACGAGGACGCGGGAGGGCGCGGAGAAGAGCTCTTGGAACAGTGCCACCCGGTCAGGGGCATGTTTCATCAGATTGTCGTCGCGCGCCATGCGCTCAATTCTGGCGTGGATCCGCACTTTTTCGCCCACAACACGACTCAGTTCGGGTTAATGCAAACGCATCTAATTACGTTTACAAATTAAGCGGGCCCCCAATGTCGGTAGTCGCACATATGGTTTCGAATCGAGTCGATTGTGCAATCAGGTTCGGAGTCCCTCCAATTCAGGGAATTTTGGCTGACACACAGGCGGGACACACCCCCCGTTCAGGTGGCATTTAGGGGTGAAAAAGTAGAGACTAGTCAGGGCCTTTGGGGGGCGTCCTATATCCCTCGGATGCTTAGCAAGAGTTCGAGAGGAGATACCGCCCATGAGTGATACCAGTCACCGCAGCACCCGCGATGTCTTCGGAGCGGCTGACCGCGCCGGAGACTACATCGAGGACGACACGGCCCACATAGCCCCGCCGACGCCCCGCCGCCGAGCGGAAGCAACCGACACCCCCGAACGCCTTCCCGCTGCTATCGGCGAAGAGCCCGTCATGACAATGGCGCCTCCCGAGCCGGCACTTGAGGTGCCGGCCGCTGTGAACCTAGCCAGCACCTCGGTACTGTTTGGCGGATCGGCAGCCGGCCTGGTTGCCGGGTCGCGAACGGTGAATCCCGCCAAGGCCACCACGGGGTTCCGTGGAACATTGGCGAAGCTGGGCCTACCGATTGGGCCAAGTACAGCGGAGATGGGGGAGCGGCGTCAGCACGAGGAGCGTACCGCCCATGAGACCACCGTCCGCCAAGCAACGTGGACCCGCGCCGTCTCGGTGCTAGTGAACAACCCGAAGGGCGGCACCGGGAAGACTCCGACCGCCTTGCTTCTTGGGGGAGTACTCGCCGCGATTCGTGGCGGGTCGGTCGCGATCTTGGAAGTCTCCGACGATCCCGGCGCCTTGAACTTCCGTGCTGAAGGAAACCCCCAGCTCGGCTTGGGTGAACTGGTCCGAGACGTCGACCAGGTCGGCACCGTTGGCCGGCTTGCCGGCTACACCGCCCCGCAAACCTCATTCGCCTCCGTGATCGGATCCACCGGCCGACGTGAACGCCTCACCGGAGAATCCGTCGTGGCAGTGTCCAACGTCATAGACGAGTTCTACGCGATCCGCGTCATGGACTCCGGCAACGTCCCCACCTCCTCCGCCTTCCAAGGCGCCGTGTCCGTGGCCGACGTCCTCGTGATCCCTGTCATGAACGCTGGAGACTCGGTCCTGGAAGCGATTCAGCTGCTCGAGGAGCTCCGCGCCGCCGGTGGCGACTCCGCCGGTCTGGCCAACCGGGCGATCGCGATCCGCCTCACCGACGGGCGCCCCGAGAACGACGCCGTCCGCCAGGAAGTCGAACGCCTCCTCAACCAAGCCGGCGTCACCGCCCTGCACGACATCCCTTACGACGCGCACATCGCCGAGCGCGGCCAACTCACTCTCGCCCAGCTCCAGCCTGCGACCAGGGACGCATTCGTGGCCGCGGCCGCGAGCGTGGTCCGGGCGCTGCAATCCGCGGTCTCCACCGCCCCCACACAGAACCGGAAGGCCTAACCCATGCACGACCTCATGCTCCGCGCGGCGATCGACAATCCCCTCGACGGGATCCTGCCTGACTTCTCCTTCGGCGGGGCCGAGTTCACAGCCCTCTGGCAAAAACTCATCGCCGCCCTCTGGGCCATCGGGATCCTCGTCTCCATCGGCTTCCTGATCTTCGGAATCGTCGCCATGGCCGGAGCATCCGGAGACACCAACCCCAACCCACAGGCCCACGCCCAAGGCCGCCGGAAAGCGGTTTGGGCGGGCATCGCCCTCGCCGCCCTCGCTGGCCTGGCGATCATCGTCGGCGCAGTCCTCTCGTTCGCCGGCTAACCGCCCCTCACCAAAGGAATCCCCTCATGCGAATGGTCACCGCATCAGGCCGCAGCCGGTGGCCTCTCGTCATCGGCGGCGGCCTCCTAGTCCTTGCTATCGGAGGCGGCATCGCCTACACAGCGACACAACCGACGGCCGAACCCGTCGCGACACCCACCTCGAGCACGCCCACAGCAACACCAACACCCACCGAAGGAGCCTCCAGCAGCGGCGACAACGAAGACGACGTCGCGCCCACCGGCTGCCTCGGCGGCCAGGACCGCAACGCCAACATGGTCCTCACCGCTCAAGCAGAGGCCAAACACAGCACCTACGGCGCAGTCGAAGTCGCAACCGCGTTCTATCGATTCGTATGGCAGGGGCCATACCCTGCTGCGGCAGATGCGACCACTGTAAGCGACGCCATCATGTCCGCTGGTACGCCGGAGTCGTACCGGGACCTCGCAGGCACTTACGCCTCCACTGCGGACCTCACGAACGGGGAGGTGGAACCTGGGGTGCCCTTCCATCTCTCGACTACTAACGGGCTTTGGCTCGTAGGTCAGGACTCGACTGCTGATCGCGTGACCGTGAACATCGCTGCCGGCTACGTGGTGAACGGGGAACTAAGCCCAACCAAGGCCACAGCTCAGGCATTCGTCATGGTCTGGGAAGACGGCGCATGGCATGTGGCCGAGGGCGAACAACCTGACGCGGAGAAGCTCTCAGCTGGCGGCAACCGCTACACGGGAGGCTGCTGATGGCAGCTGGAGACGGTTGCACCAACATCGCCACCTGTGCATGGGATGGCGCAACAGGAGGAATTCGAGATGCCGTTGGTGGCGTGAATAACGCCGTGAATACGGCTGCGGGTGTGGCCAACTTCTGGTCGGATCCGGCCGGGAACTCGTTCAAGATGATGCAGAACGGGGCCAAGGGCCTGGCCGACAATGTGCTGCCGGCGCTGACCCACGCGACCCTGCCAGATCTGACTGCGGATTGGTTCCTGCAGGCCTACCGGGTATCGTTCGCCCTGGCGATTTTCGTGTTTGTCGCGTTGCTGATTCCGCAGATTGTGCGTACCGCCCGTGGGCACCAGTCAGGCCGCGAGTTGGGCGAGTCGCTCGCGTTGTACGGGCCGGCGTTCGTTCTCGGGGCCATGTTCGGGCCTGCGCTGGGGGCGTTCCTAGTGTCGTTCTTCGGTGCCTTGTCGGATTCGCTGATCTCGTGGGGTGTGACGAATAACGCACAGACAATCGTGGACAAGTTTTCCGTGATGCTCTCGGAGGAGAACAGCGACGGTCTGGCCGGCGGTGCCGTGCTCGGTGTGATCCTGATGTTTTTCATGATCCTGGGCTTGCTGATTGTGCTGCTGATGCTGATCGTGCAGCTCATCACTCTTTACTTCTCTGGGGTGTTGTTTCCGTTGGGGTTCGTGTGGATTGTTGACCCGCAGAAGCGGAAGTTTGGGTCCAAGATTGCCTACCTATGGTTCGGGATCCTCGCTTCCCATCCGCTGCTGTTCTTCCTGCTCGCGATCGCGTACAGCATGATGTCCGCGCAGGTCGACGTGTTCTCCGGGTCGCCTACCCTGGCGAAAACGGTGACGTTGGTCGTGTCGATCCTGGCGTTGTTCATGGCTGGGCTGTCGCCGCTGGCATTGACGAAGTTCGCCCCCGTCATCCCCACCGGTGGTGGCGGAGCAGCGGTTGCGGGCCCGACGATCGGCTCCCAGTCGATGCAGCAGGCCGACGCGAAGTACGGCGGCAGCACCCCCAGTAGTTCGGCGAGCAGCAAGAGTGATGACAGCGCGTCGGCCTCCGACGAGTCGGATAACTCACCGGTCACCACCGGCGGCACCGGCAGCACCGGTAGCAGCTCCGGAGGCGGTGCTTCGGCTGTAACCGAGGGCGACACGGCGACGTCGTCGATCTCGGAAGCGGCCTCACTCGGCGGCACGACTGGCGGGACGACCGCCGGCGCCGCTGCAGGCGGAGCGACTGCCAATGCCGGTGGGAGCGCCGCAGCCGCGGAGACCGGGATGGCGGCAGCAGGGGCGGCGGAGTCGGCGACTGGTGTCGGGGCGGCGATCGGTATCCCCACGATGATCGCCGCCGGCGCGAAGGCTGGTTTCGATACGACGAAGAAGGTAACGGATTCAGTGACGGACGCTGCGGTCGCTCCGGTGGAAGACCACGAGCAGCACTATGGAAAGGACTCCACCCATGAGTAATCCGGAGTCCTACGTCCGGCATCTGGGCGGTGAGACGGGTCACCGCGGATTTTTTGGCGGCACCGCCTCCAAGACCCGCGTAGTCCTGTTGGCCGTGTTCATCGGCGGTGGCA
This sequence comes from Cryobacterium arcticum, assembly GCF_001679725.1. Classification (NCBI taxonomy): domain Bacteria; kingdom Bacillati; phylum Actinomycetota; class Actinomycetes; order Micrococcales; family Microbacteriaceae; genus Cryobacterium; species Cryobacterium arcticum. The sequence continues at coordinate 76,159 of NZ_CP016283.1, forward strand.
TGGTCGGCATGGTCATGGGCCTGGGCTTGCCGGCCCTGCTCGTGGCGGTGGCCGGGGTGGGCATCACGATGCTCACGACCGCACGCACGCACCGGGGCACGGTGCTCGAGCGCCGCCGGAAGCGGGCCCGCGCCCGGGCTCGCCGCCGGCTCGGCACCGACGAGTTCCTGCCCTACGAAGTAGGGGCGTGGGACCAGCTGCAAGAAGCCATCAGCCAGGGAACCAAGACGGAGAAGCGGGCCGCGGAGCGCACCGCGCTGAAGATGCGGGCGAACCCGGACGGCTCCGACGGGATGGGGTGGCTTCAATACGCTTCGAACATGCCCGGCATCGCTTGGCACGCTCCGATTGGTGAGCAACCGTACCTGTCGGTGGCGTTCTCGGTGTCAGGGCAGTTGCGCGGGATGGAGACCGCGGCCGCGCTGACGCGGGCGGCGAACGCCTGGGGAAAGTTCCTGGCCCGCCGGGCGGCACCGTCGTCGTTAATCCGGGACGTACAAACTCTCACCCGCGTATTGCCGCCTGACTCCGCGAGGCAACAGCAGTGGGTGAAGACCCGCTTGGAGACCGTTCAGGACAACTGGACGGCCGCGCAGCGGGAGTCGTTTGAGGCGCAGAAGCTCTCCTATGACGAAGTAATCCGCAAATCCAGTGCCGATGCGATGGTGCAACGCCACTACGTTGTCGTGTCGTGGCCGCTGGATCAGCAGTTCACCGACGCCGCCACCAAGTTCGGCCACGGCCGCGACGCGTGGCGGGCGCTCATGGCCGATCAGATCCTGGCCACCGAACGAGGTTTGAACGACGCGAAGATGGGCGACGTGCGAGCGCTGACGGCGAAGCAGACGACCGCGTTGATGCTGCACCAGCAAAACCCGTACCTGCCCATCGATCTCACCCGGACCGTCGACCCGCTCCAGGCCGGGCTCCGCTCGCATGATGAGTTCTCCGCGCACGTCGTCGAGGACGTCGACCCGACAGCGCTGATCATGGGGGACGACGGCCCGGTGTCACCCTCGGTGACCTGGTGGCATCGGACGGCCGCGATCCACGGCCAGAACCTCGCCGTCGCCGGCCGAAGTCCACTGTGGTGCCTGGACCTCCTCATCGGCCGGGAACTCACCTTCGTCCGGTCTGTGTCCTTCCACCTGCACTTGGTCCCTGCCGGCCAGGCGAAAGCGAAGGCCCGTGCGGACGTCGTCCGGGACCTCGCCGGGGTCATGGCGGACCAGCAGAAAGGCCGCCTGGTGTCCGACGACTCAGCCACACGGATGTCGGCCGCGCAACGCCGCTCCGCAGACCTGGCCGCAGGCTCCCACCACCATGGTGTCGACTGGATCGGGTTCATCACCATCTCGGCGCCCACCCGCGATGACCTCGCCCAAGCGTCCCGGCAGCTCGAGGAAGCCTGCGCGACCGGGCTGGGTATCGAGCGGCTTGATTGGCAGGACTCGTTCCAGTCCGCCGCGTCCGGCACGACCTGGCCCATCGGGCGCGGCCTTCGCCCCGCGAGCCCGACATTGACGTCCCGGGCGATCAACCGGCTCGCCGGCCGCACCGAGAAAGAAGCACTCTCATGACCCACAAACCCGCCCCACCACGCGTCGAGACCGTTGCCGGCGGCCGTGCCCACGCGGCGGTGAAGAAGCCTTGGTACGGGTCCGTGCCGGGCCTGCGAATCTTCCTCTCGCCCACAGAGGCCATCCCGCCCGTCCTCACCGGTGAAGAGGACGAGGCCGCCGCTGACCAGGTCGGGCCGACAGCCCGGCCGGTAGACGTGCCCCCGTTCTCCCGCCCCGGATCCGTGCTGCGTGCCTCACCAGGCGCGGCAGCACGGGGTTGGTACGCGCCGAAGCTGGCCGGGGCGCCGACGACGACACGGCAAGCCGAGATCCTGAACACCGGCATCATCGGTGCACCAACGGGGATTGAAGGTGTCGTCAACGGCACCGACAACCTCTCCTCGACCATGATCAGCCATGACGCCCCGACCGCGTACAACGCGTCCCCAAGGAAGTTGACGTCACCGAACGTGCTCATCATCGGCACCGTCGGGTCGGGGAAGTCCTCCTTTACGAAAACGGTGATGGTGATGCGGCCGCTGCTGCTGAAAAACCATCGGGCGGTAGTGTTCGACAAGAAGGACGAGGGCGGCGAAGGCGAATACGCGGCCCTGACCCGGCGGATGGGCACCGAACCCCTCCGCTTCGACCCGGACGGAACGGGGACCCGGTTCAACCTGATGGACCCCCTCATCGCGCAGGGCACCGGGCTACAGGGTCAGATGCTGCTCATCAACGCGGTCGCCCGCATCGCCCGCGACGATACCGCCGCGACCGAATGGGAAGAAAAAGCCACCCGGCACGCCCTGCAGCTGCTCTTCGACAAGTTCCAAGACACCCGGCGGGCCGCAACAACGACGGACCTGATGCCGTACTTGGGCATGGTGCCCACCGATCAGGGACTGTCAGGGGAGGCGTCGGAGCGGTTTCACCAGGCTGGCTTGTCGATTCGGTTCGGCCTGCAGAACCTGCTGGAAACCTACGCCGGTGTCTTCGACGGGGAGACCAGCCGGCACGTGGACCTCTCCCACAAGCTGACGACGTTCGACATTTCCCAGCTGCCGGACTCGGGGCCGGCGATTCCGACGGTGATGGCGATCGGGAACATGTGGTTGATGGGCCGTCTTCACCAGGAGCGCGGGTTCATCACCAACGTGATCTACGAAGAGGGCTGGCACATGATCGGCGGCCCCTCCGCCCAGCTCGTGAAATCCAACCAGAAACTCTCCCGCTCCCTCGGCATCTCCAACGTCTTCGTCATGCACAAAGGCACCGACATCCCCGCCGACAGCCCCGGGTACACCGTCGTGCAAGAAGCACAGACGGTGTACGCGTTCCGGCAGGACCGCCCCGAAGACGCCCGGTGGGCGCAGGAGACGTTCAACTTCGCCCCCGACACCACCGCCACGCTGATGGGTCTCAACCCGGGCAACTGCGTGTTCAAGTACGGGTCGAACCCGGAAACCCACATCCGCCACATCCGCTCGGACTGGGAGATCGAGGTCACCAATACCGACTCCGCCATGGCCGCCGGCGACACCCCCACCTGACACCGGTATGCAGAAAGGTATCTGGGGGACCGGGGCCGTCGTGCTCCTGGTAGTCATCTTCACCGGGCTACTGCTGATCACCGGCGGTGGCCCCGGCACCAGCGCGTGCGCGGCGGTCGCGGCGAACCCTCAAGGCGCCGCAGAACGATCCGCTGTCGCCGGGTACCAGGGCGACCAGCTGGTGAACGCGGCCCTGATCATGAACGCCGGGGCGACGCTGGGCGTCAACGTGCACGGGCAAACCATCGCCGTGATGACAGCCATGGGCGAATCCACGCTACGCAACATCGAATACGGCGACCTGGCCGGCCCCGACTCCCGCGGCCTCTTCCAGCAACGCGACACCTGGGGCACCCTCGCCCAACGAATGAACCCCACCCAGGCGGCATCGTTCTTCTACGAACGGCTGCTGCGGGTGCCGAACTGGGAAACGATGACACCGACCCAGGCGGCGCATGCCGTGCAGATCAACGCCGACCCCAACCACTACACGAAGTACTACACCGGCGCCCAAGCCATCGTCACCGCACTGACCACCGGCGATGCGGCCTGCGCGGCCGGGATCGGCGGGGATGCCCAGGCCCTCGCGGCGGCACTGGTGGTCAAGATCGACGCGGGCAACGTCACCGGGTTGTCGCCGGATCACCTCCGCGAGATCCGCTGGATTGCCGACGGCGACACCAAAGAGAACTGTGGCATCGACACCCGGATCCTGCAAGTGATCACCATCGCCACCAACACGTTCGGCAGCGTCGGGATCTCCGACATCAACCGGGCCTGCACCGGACAAGTCCTCGGCTCCGGCTTGACGTCGCCGCACTCGGCGAACGGGGGCGGCCATGCCGTCGACTTCTACTCCTTCGACCGAATACCTACCACCGGCGCAGACCCGAACGCGTTGAAACTGCTCAAAGCGCTCAGCCCGGTCATGCCGGAAGGCTCCGGCACCGGGCAATCCCAGTGCCGTGCAGACGCCGGCGTGCCCTTGGATCTGTCGATGACGCAGTTCCGGGACTACTGCAACCACGTCCACATCGCCGTCGACCCGTACAGCACCGACCCCCTCAAACTCGGCACCTGATGCCACCCACCACAACGCCCGCGCTACAGGCGGCAAGGATACTCCGATGATCGACTGGAAAGCCCGCATCATGACCGGCCTCCTCGCCCTCATGACCATCCTCGGGTTACTCGTCGCCGTGCACGCCGGCGCCGCCCTCACCCCCACCGGTGCGACGTACCCGTGGAACCCGGCCGCCCTGGCCGGCGACTTCCTCTTCCGCGACGCACCCTGGCCGCCGGCTGCGACCTGGTCGTCCCTCGTGGCACTGGTACTCGTGGTGGCGGTGTTCGCGTTCGTCCTGGCCAAGCAAGCACAGTGGGCGTCGACCAAGCGCAACAACATCGCCCTCAAGCACATGGCCACGCGCAAACAGTCCGCCGTGCTGCGCGAAACAGCCCGGGCGAAGGAGGCCGCGCAGCTGCACCCGGCCGCGGTGAACCTGCCGGCGGGGGAGCGGGTCGGCCGGCTCGTCGGCCGCGGGGACCGGTGGGTGTATCAGGGGTGGCGGGACCTGGGCGTGTACGTGTTCGGCACTGGGCGTGGCAAAACCTCAGCCCTGGTCATCCGCCACATGATCGAAGCTCCAGGAGCTGCGATCATGACGTCCAACAAAGTCGACGGCGTTCGCGAAACCCTCGCCGGCCGTGCCGGCCACGGACAGACATTCATCTTCGACCCAAACCGCATCTACCGCCGTGACGCCCGCCCCGACTTCGTCTTCAACCCGCTCGACTACGTGCAGAGCGCAGCCGACGCCCGCGAGCTCGCGGCGATCTTTGAAGCCTCCACCCGGAAAGCCTCGGACCGAGGCGGAGACTCCCAGTTCGACACCGCAGGCCGCGACATGCTCGCCTACTTCTTCCTCGCCGCCGCGCTCGAGCACGAACCCCTCTCGCAGGTGTTCGCGTGGATCGCCCGTGCCGAAGGATACGAGGTGCAACGGATCCTCGCCCGGCACGGGAAAACCGGGCCGTCCTCGACAATCGAGGGCATCCTGAGCTGGCCGGAGAAAACGAAGGGCAGTGTCTACGCCACCGCGCAGCGGATGGCTTCTGCACTCGCCGACGACGACCTCCTCGCCTGGACGAGCGCCGATGGCGTCCGCCGATTCAACCCGGACGAGTTCATCCGCAGCACCGACACCCTCGTGCTGCTCTCCAAAGACGGCGAAGGATCCGGCGGCGCCATCCTCACCGCCCTCATCCGCGCGATCTGCAAGACCGCCGAGCACGCCGCGCAAGGCAACGGCGGCCGGCTCACCATACCGCTGGTGATGGAGCTCGACGAATGCGCCAACATCGTCCGCTGGCCAGAACTGCCCTCGGTGTACTCGTTCTACGGGTCCATGGGAATCATTCTGAACTCCTACTTCCAATCCCGCGCCCAAGCGATCGACGCGTTCGGGAAAGACGGCTGGCAAACCCTCTGGGACGCCGCCGCCACCCGCGTCTTCGGCGGAGGATCCGGCGACGACGATTTCCTCCGCTCGCTTGCCGCGCTCATCGGCGAACACGACGAGATCACCTACGGCAGCTCCACTGGCAAGGACGGCCACATGTCCACGTCCACCAATACCCGTAAGGTCAACACCCTCGACGTCGCTGCACTCGGCTCCCTGCCTGAGTGGCGCGCTGTCATGTTCAGCTCCAAGAGCCGGCCCGTCATGGTCAACACTGTGCCGTGGTTCCGCGACAAGTCTCTAACTGCGGCGATTAGCCGCAGCACGTCTTTCAAGAGGCCTGGCGAAGCGCTGGCCCCCGCCCCTGCCGTTGCAGCGGAGGTGACAACTCGTGGCTGAATACGACGACCACGGCTCGCCGGTCGGTGACGAGGAAACGATCGACGTCCGCCAGATGTTTCTTGACTGGCTCACCAACCACCTCAGTACCGTCGAGGTCATCGGCACCAAGCCGACACCGTGGTGCACCCAATGGTGGCTACACCCGGAGGTCGTCGCCCGGTTCAAAGCGCTCTGGCAGGCGAGCATGCAGGCAGACGCCAGCGTAATGGACGGCGACGCCGGTGCCGTTTCGTCCTGGTGGATCAATCACTGGGACCGCCATGCCGCCACTATTTTTGACAGCACAAATGGGCCGTTCCGTGACTGCGACGCCGACCAGGGACACCTCCACCGCCGCAAAGACAAACTCGCGGGAGTCATACCGATCACGCTGCCGACGGAGGACATGCCGCTATAGCCGACACGGATACGTTGCGGCCAGCTGCCTGATAGAGCGGACATTGACAGGAAGTGGCTCCGCCCCCTAAAACCTGACCCTCAGGCTTGTCCCATGGGATGACAGAAGTGCCTGGATCGAGGCATCAGAGCAGAAGACGGCTCTTCTGGGGCAAAGGACAAGCAGCGAGCAAGGCTGGCACTTGGCTGTAGTGCCTCAACCATTCTTCTAGGCCAGTGTCGACGAAACCCGCAAGCGTCAAAAGAGTCTCGTGTGCATCGGTTACGGAGAGCCGAACGATGGTCCTGTCAGGTCTCATCTCGCCGGGCAGGGGCACCCCCCAAACGATGTGCTCGTGGTGGGCGATTCGGTTACGCAATGCCTGTACCTGCCGGGCCGCAGTCTCTACCAGGGCACGATCAAGGTCACCGGCGTTTGGGAACGCACTACGGAGGGCTGACTTCCAGAGGAGCGTGTCATAAATACGCCTTTCCCGCGTACCGCTCCCCGTATTGAAACCGCCTCGTCCGAGAACTTTGACCCAAAACCCGAACATTAAGGTAGCGACCAATTTGCCGTGGATCACGTCCGGCGAAGCAGTCAACTTCCCCAACCGTCCAACCTTCCACGCCCCTTCAATCAGCTTGAGAGTGTCATCGTCGAGTAAGTCGACACGCTGATACCAGGCGAGGCCGTGAACCGCCGCGAGTTCCCTCCCCATTGCAGATCGCATAGCAACCTCAAGCGAAGCGAGGTCATCGAACACTGCCAAGGCAACCGCCCCAGCCCAGCGATAGAGGTCAATTGGCTCGACGAGCGTGCCAGCACATGCTCTAACATAAGGTGCCATCCGCGGCGACGGTATGGTCGCTCTCAGCCTGTACATGTACCTGGTCTCCGTTGCGCCGTGGTCAGGAATCACCTAATCTGGATGCATAGCCCCCGACGCAGCGCACGCAAGTGTGACGGTCGGGGTTCCTTCGTTAAAGCTAGCAATCCGATTACTCGCGATGGCCCATGCCTTCACGCTCGGACCCGGCCGTGTCGTCGGCCCCCAGTAGGATCCAAGCAACGACGGGGGCCATTAGTGCGAAAACGCGGCACCATGCATTTTCAAACTATTCCTTGTGACCGGTGCACAGCCATACGAGTCCTAGGCGCCGCTTGTCCCGACTGTGGGCACAAAGGACCTCTCAACGAGGTGAACGCAAACGTCGTCCGCCGACGGACGTCAGTAGCCCAGGTTGACAAAGAATTGGGCAAGCGCCCGAGCCAATACTCAGGAGCTCAGGAGGCGCTTCCGTCGCAGGCTTTAGCGGCCGTCGAGTCATTCTGCGGCGCCATTGGCATTTTTGCTGAAACAGATGGTTCCCCCGCATCTATAGAGCTAGTAGTCGATGCGGTCGCGACAATTGAGCGTCTCCGCTTCCGGCATGATGCCATTCAGATGCTGAGACCGGATTTAGCTCTGGCACGAGCCATCAGCAAAACACTTGCTCAGGTTGCACTCCTCTGGGAGGCATACAAACCCGTCTTGACAGCGAGCACGTTACTGGAGTCTCAGCAGCTTTCAGCAACAGCACAAGCACTGCTCGACGACGCCGGTGAATCAATTCGAAACCACAACGCTCGTGCCGAGGCCGCAGCCATTTTCGAAGACCAGGCTGCAGGTAACCTTTCCGAACGTGCGCTCAAGGCAATTCGGATTTACCGCCCGGGCTTGTCTCTACTTGAAGTTGCCTCAATGGGCGCAACCGAAGCATCTGAGACCGTCGGCGTCCCAGTCGCGGATGCTCTCGGGGCGCAGTACCTCACACTCATCGCAGTCGCTGAAGTTCACCTCGATGTCGACCGTTTTCGACGCGTTGCCAGCGAGGCAGCCCAGTTCTGCCACGAAAACGAGCTACTTCCAGTTGTCGCAGCCGCTCCAGAAGCCGTCCAAGCGCTCGTAGACGGAAACCGCGCATATGCAGAAGCGATTACAGCGTTCGAGGCTGTGCTCCAGTACGAGAAGGACGAAACGGCGCTCATTCGTCGAATCATCAAACTTCACTCCGAGATCTATGAAGGAGTGGGCCTCTATCAGTTCGTTTGGTACTCGCTCCTGGCGGGGCTGAAGACCCGCCCCTTCGACAAGCTGGTTATGGACGGTGCCACAAATATCGCCAAGACTCTTCTGGAGTCCGAACTAGCTCCGTGGTTCGAGGGAAGTGATGCGTACCTGCGCAACGCGGGACAGCACGGCGGCGCCTTCTCGATCATGGACGGTGAGGTGGTCTTCAAGCTAAAGGCGCCAAGAGAAACGATGCGGGTTGAAGAAGTCATTGACGCTGTCTTCACCTTCCTGGAGTCCCTTGCCGCCACTTCTTGGGCGCTATCGAACGCGCTCTCCAATGCGGGAATTGAGGTGCCTACGCCGGACGCCGATGCTGCGTACATCGGCATGTCAAGATTCAAATCTGCTGTGCTCTGGCTGTCTGATAAGGACGAAGGCCTCGTTCGAGCAGATGAGCGAGAAGGAGCTTGGGAGTTTGAAATTGGTGGCATTGGCGGAGTTTCAGAGATAGCCCTGGCCTTGGCGTTGGCGGACCTCGCCAGCCCGGACGACATCTATCTGCAACGTCAGGGGGCTACCGACCCGTGGCTTGAGATGCCACTCGCGACTTACATCACCCACCTAGACACGCTCTCCGTAAATTCCTCTCCCTCGGAGCAATTGATCGGCCTCCTGAAGCTGCGAGCCAGCTGCCGTCTGGGTTCGAAGCCGCTGGTTGGCAGCGATGACTTCAGGTACGCGATCGGCGTCCTCGGGCTTTTCATCCTCAATTCTGACGTGAGCATGATCCGGCCCATTCGCCAGGTCGAAGCGTTAGCCCGAGAAGCAGGGGATCTCGATGCTGTGAAGCTAATCCACAAGATCCTTCTGCAGTCTCGCGCCAAAGATCGCCATGCTTCACAAAAGCTCCAGAATCAGCTGAACGAGTACGTGCGGGAACTCGGCATGAACCTTCCGGAAAGTCCCCGGGTCAAAATTAGGAGGTAGATCCGCCGCTTCGGCTTGAACAGACAGGCTCCGCCGTCCACGTAGAGGGCCATCCGACCACCCATCACGTGAAGCAAGGCACCTATGCACGCGAGAATGGGCTATGACTCGCAACGGCATTGCTCTTCCTGATGGATACTCGGAGTTCCTCCGCGATCTCAAACAGCGGGTTACCAACGCAAGATCACAGGCGCAACGGACCGTCAACACACAGCTAATCGAGCTGTACTGGTCTCTCGGCCGAGCCATACTTTCCGAGCAGGAGAAGCAAGGCTGGGGCGCCGGCGTCATGAACCGGCTAGCTCAGGACCTGCGTTCAGAATTTCCCGAAATGACCGGCCTATCGCGCAGCAATCTGTTCTACATGCGGGCTTTCGCTGCTTCCTGGACAGGGGAGGCCCCAATTGTCCAACAGGCTGTTGGACAATTGCCCTGGGGCCACATCACAGTCCTGTTAGACAAACTGGACGACCTAACAACTCGTCAGTGGTACGCCGCCGAAGCGGCCAAGAACGGGTGGAGCCGGAACGTCCTGCTCAACCAAATCAAGAACCGCACGCTCGAACGCACCGGAGCTGCCCCATCTAACTTCGCTGCCGAGCTGGCCGCCCCGGACTCTGAGCTCGCGCAGCAGATTGCCAAAGATCCCTATGTTTTCGATTTCTTGGAGCTGTCCGGAGAAGTAGCTGAGCGCGATTTGGAACAGGCTCTCATGGACCGCATCGTCGGTACTCTCCGCGAATTAGGTACCGGTTTCGCTTTCGTTGGCCGTCAGGTGCACTTTGATGTGGCCGGTGACGATTTCTATTTGGACTTGCTCTTCTTCCACGTCGATCAACTGAGATACGTCGTCATCGAGTTGAAGACGGGTAAGTTCCAACCTGAATATGCCGGCAAGCTCGGCTTCTACGTCTCCCTCGTCGACGACAGGCTACGACGAGAAGCCCATGCGCCGACCGTGGGAATCCTGATCTGCGGCGACCGAAACGACCACACGGTCCGATATGCGCTGGGCCGGGCTGGTTCGCCCATGGCGGTTTCCACATATACGTACGAATCGCTTCCTGCTGCTGAGAAGCAGGTCCTTCCGGATGCTGACGAACTCACCGCGGCCCTGGGGTGGGACACCGAAGAGTAGAACCCTCATCAGCAGCGGACAATACCTGCGGAGGTCCGTGCGCCTTGTCCTACCGCTCTCGGCCGTCGTCCCGAGTGCGCGGATCCTCGGGTCGCTGGGCCGCTTGGTCATCGTGGGTCGTGGGGCGTGCCGTGATGGTGAGGCCTGCGGCCCGCTGCACCTCACGCTGCCTGTCGGCTGCGGCCCGGTTCGCCGCTCGCATCGATTCGAGCGCGGTTGGGGGCTTCTGCCGTTCAGTGCCTGATGCAGCCGGCTGGGTGCTCGGGGTCTGCGCCTGGTGCTGAGCGACCACGCGGGCCGCGAGCTCTGCACCCACGGCACGCTCGCGGTGGGCCGCGGGGATGGCGTCGGCTTGGGCCGGGTCGACCCGGTAGCGGTCCCGGAACACGGCGACCTCGGCCGCGAGCCGCACCCATTCTTCGCGCGGCGCACTTTCGGAGGGGACGTCGCCGAGTTGCTGCGCCCAGGTGGGCTGCTCGGCCACGATGGAGGTGCCGCGTTCTTCAAGCCGCACAGCCAGGTACTCGTAGCGTTCGGCGAGGTGGTCACGCCAGGCGGGGTCGGTGCCGGGAGAATCGAGTGCACGCCGGTCCGCGATCCACGCCGGAACGGCCGGACGGGTCGGTTCTGCGGCCTGGTCGATGACAGAGGCTGTCTCGAGGCGACGTTCCATCCGGTAGGACAGGACGGCGCCGACGTCGTCGGCCGTACCCCGTTCGCGTTCGTTCCACGACTCCCGCAGCACGCTGGCTGCGTCCAGGCCCTGCACTTCGGCGCGGGTGAGGGCGGCGGTGACGGCGCCCCAGCTTTCGGAGTCGGTGAGGCTCGTCGCCTCCTCGCCGGGGAGGGTGCGGTGTACGAGTTGGTCGAAGCGGACCGTGTTTGCGCGCTCGGCGACGTCGCCGTACTGATCTATGAGAGTGACCAGGTCATCGACTCGGGCTTGTTCAGCACGGATGGTTTCCGTCGCGGCGAGTAAGCCGGCGCTGTGGCGGGCGATGCTTTCCAGAACGTCGCTGACGGGCTGGGCATCTTCGGTCTCGACGTACAGGTGGTTCGCTTCCTTCCCCCGGGTCAGGCCGACGTACACGAGCTCCCGAGACGTTGACGCGTCGGCCAGGACGTGCGCGGTGTCGGCGGTCAGACCCTGAGCGCGGTGGATGGTGGACGCGTATCCCAGCTCGACGTTCCGCTGCACGTACTCAGCCGGCAGGGTGATGCGGCCGCCGTGCCCGGCATGGATGACGGTCAGTGCGCCGTCGCCGTGCACCTTCCGAACAGTCCAGACGTCACCGTTCTTGACCCGGTCCGTGCCACGGCCAGTGCGGAGGGTGGCATCGTTCAGCCGCGTCACGATCCGGTCGCCCTGGTACGCGGCCAGACCGTCGCGCAGCTGTGCTGACGTCCGCCCGGACACCTGGCCGGTACCCATCCTGTACGCCTGCGCCCTCGTGTTGAGGTCGGTGACGGTGACGTTCTGCTGAGCCAGCATGACCGTGTTCTTGCTGGCTTCGTCGTCGTGCTGCCAGGCGGCGAACACATCGTCGGTCATCCGGTCGATGCCGCCGCCGGTGACCCGATCGTTGTCGACGTACCACCTGAAGGGGTCACCGACCGTGGCCGGATCGCGGAGCTGCCGGGATGCTTCTGCTTCGGCCTGGGAGGAGAATCGGTGGATCTGGTCGAGTTGGACCGAGCCGACTTCACGTTCCAGTAGGCGCAGCGCTCCACCAGATTCGACGGCTGCGAGCTGCCGGTCGTCGCCGATCAGGCGCACGTGGGCACCGTGGCGTTCTGCGATGCGGGTGACTTTGGCCAGGTTGACGGTGCCGGCCATGCCGGCCTCGTCGACCACGACGATGTCGCCCGGACGCAGCTTCAACTCGTCCGGGTGGCGACTGTCTGGTGTTGCGTCGCCGTGGGTGTCGTAGGCGCCCACGAACGAGTGGATCGTCGCCGCGGGCACGTCCACGGCGTCACGGAACACGGTGGCGGCAGTTGCGGATGGCGCCAACCCGATCAGCCGGCCACCGGCGTGCTCGGTAGCGCGGGCAGCCAACGCTAAAGCTGTTGTCTTACCCGCACCGGCAGGCCCAGTACCGACGACAAGTAACGTGCCCGACGTCGTGAACTCCCGGGCCAGGGCCCGCTGGCCGGCGTCGAGCGGGCCGGTGTGGGCCGCGGCGGTCCGGTCGAACTCGGCCACGGTAACCGGGGCGATTGATCTGGTGCGGGCAGCGTCGAGCAGGGTGTCTTCGGCGGCCAACAGGCCGGCGGAGGTGAAGAGCATGCGGCCCTTGTGCTCGTAAATGCTCGATCCGTCACGACGGGTCAGCGGCTGGAAGGCCCCGTGCGGAGCGGGCGGTGTGACCGCGATTGAGTCCGTCTCCAATGCACGCCGCGTGATCTGCTCGACGGTGCCGGCGGCCACAGCACCGCGGCCAGTTTCGTTCTGGACCCAGCGGCGGGCTTCGGCTTCGATCATGTGCGGACCCCAAACCGCGTGGTGCTCCGACACTGTCGCAACGACCTCCCGAGCAGCACGGTCCACGTCCACCACGCGCGGCCCAGTTCTCGTCTCGTCCGTCGCACGGGCCGCGGCGCGGGCGTCAGAAAGGAGGTTTCGGATGGTCGCTGCGCCAACGCGCTCAGTGCCCTTCGCCGCCCACTCGGTGCGAAGCGCTGCGAGGGACCTAGCGTGCAGTTTTTGCGGGCGGGTGTCGAGGGTGGCTTGCTGGGCGAGCTTGATGCGGGCGGCCGCGTCGGGGGAGCGGCCGTGGCTGGCGCGGTAGTCCTTCTCGAGCTGGCCCACCGCCTTCTTGATGTCTGCAGACCGGGTCGAGAACTGCGACGTGAGGCGCTCGTCGATACCCGCGATCTCGACCACGGGACGCTTGCCCGGGGTCACCTCGCGCAACTCCGTGGTCAAGCCCAGCGTACTGGTGACCTCATCCATTACGCGCTGGTTGTAGAACTCGGATGCGGCGACACCCTGCCGGTGGAGAAGCTTCGAGTCCAGGGTGCGCCACTTCCCGTCAATTCCCTTGACCTTGTTCGCGACGACCAGGTGATCATGCAGCTGCGGGTCACCGTTGCGGGAGTCGTAGTGCCGGAACAGGGTCGCGATCAGACCGCCCTCAACGTCGATCTGGGCGACCCCGTTCGTGCCGGCACGGGTGGCGACCGCCTCACGCTCGAGGTACTTCACCGTGTCGGCGATAGCGACCGCCTGCGCGGCCTCGATCGCCTGACGGGTGGGTTCGTCACCCAAGCCCCAGAGCACGGACACACTCTTGGCAGGGGAGAAGACCAGGTCGAATCCGGCGACAGCTTGCTGCGTCGGCCGGGTCGCCGCGGTGATGAACCGGCCAAGCTCCTCCTTGTCAGCGGCCGGCCGCCCCTTGGCCTCACGGAACGCCAGGGCGCCCTCGCGGGCCCGGATCACGCGTCGCTCGGCGACGTTGGGTTCACGTCGTTTTGTCTTCTCAAAATCGGCGTAGCCGGCCTCGATCTTGTCCTTCAAGTCGGTGCCGCCGGCGCTGTAGCCGTAGTATGACCGCCCCAACTTGGCCTCTGCGATCGCCCCCGTCGCGGTCTTCCCCTGGGCCTGTGCGGCGGTGATGATCCGTTCCGCGTCGGGGTGCAGGCCTTCACCGTAAAGAGCCTTCATCTGCTCCTCGGTAACCGTTCCGGACACGCCCAGAGCGGTCAAGCCACCACCGATCCAGACACCGGGCGGGTTGCCATCCTCGGTGTAGTAATCGCCCAGATCACGGCCGTTCTCGCGCTTGACGTCACCGGTCACGGTCTCGCTCGTGTAGTACGCATACCCGTCTCCCGCGGAGAGGATATGCATGGTCATCACACGCTCACTTTACCTCGTTGATTGCTAATGCCAGAGGTGTGACAAGTTCTCAAGGCCTTGGTCAGAAGATTGAGGATGCTCGTGGGCGCAGCCGGGTCGGTGGGGGAGGGCCTGCTGGGAAGACCGAAGCGAGGAAATGGTGATGAAACGGCTACAAGAGAGCAACCGCGAGGGCAATTGCGAACAGGCCGGCGTCGGCGTGTTCGTTGTGTGCCTAACCGGACGTGAAACCTGATTTTCCTCCCGCACTCCGCAGCGGTTTAATCCCCCTCGAAGGCTCGCGCATAATGGATTCTTTGACCCCACGAAAGAGGTACATATGGCCGAGGTACGCAACTCCGCGAAGCAAAGCACCGCACGGGCTCGCGCTCGTGAGAAAGCAGCGGAGTTCCGGGCGAAGCAAGACCAGCTCGAACAGCTGGCGACCGATTATTTCGTTGCACAAGACTCACTCGAGGAAGTCGAGATGGCAGCGCAGAAGGAGATCGCGGCAGTGCACGATCGTGCCGCAAAGCAAAGCGCAGCAGTTCGGGAGCACGCAGCCTTGGCAGTCTCTTCAATGCTCGACCTGGGGATCTCTCGCCGCGAGGTTGCCGAACGACTTGGGGTTCCCCTGCGTGACGTAAAAGTAGGATCCACGACAACTCCGGCCCACGAATAGATCGCTATCTTTGACCGAAGCGCGTTGCCAACGATTCGGAGCACACATGGCCGTTCAGCCACTCGATACCTACATCAGAGCTGTTCGCATCGAATTGCAGTCGTCCGGCGCGGCAATGCGGCGTTTGATGCCCGATTACCAGGAGAGCGTCCGCGCCGAAGAGTTGAGCAATCTCGCGATC
Organism: Cryobacterium arcticum; assembly: GCF_001679725.1. Taxonomy (NCBI): domain Bacteria; kingdom Bacillati; phylum Actinomycetota; class Actinomycetes; order Micrococcales; family Microbacteriaceae; genus Cryobacterium; species Cryobacterium arcticum. The sequence continues at coordinate 91,399 of NZ_CP016283.1, forward strand.
GGCGAGATAGGGACGATAATTCGAGCGCTCGCCAGCGGGCTAGACAAACTTGGCAACGCAGCGCACGTGCATGCATTCGGTGAGGAAGGTATCCGCACGTATTTCCCTCTGACAACAGTTGAGGGCCAATTCAGCAAACTTTTGCGTAGCAACCTTCGAGGTATCGCCGAGGTAAAACCGAACGTCGCCGCTGCCTTCGAACGGTGTCAACCGTTCCATCCTGAATTCGAAATACTGGCTCTTTTACGTCCTTTGTACAGGACTCATGCCCATAGAGGATTTGAACTTCATGAGGCCATTCAATCTCTCACTTTCGAAGAGATTGATGAGAATGTCACTCTTCAAGAAGACTCCGTTGATGCTCGGTCATGGCCCGGCGTCACTGTGGATCGGACTTACTACACGTTGCTAGGCGTCGTATCCGGAGATCTCCGAGCGACCATGCGAAACGACTGGCATTTCGCAGGAACCGAAAACTCGGTTATGGGAACTCTCCTGGAATTGCATAACGTGACGGTGAAGGTCGTGGGGATAATATTGAAGTCGCTTGAGGCCCCCTTCTCCGCTGTTGACCTAGCCAAGCTTTCTGTCAGGGCCGTGCCTGCTCCCGCCAAACCTAGGAGTGAGGCTCAGACGAATGGACTTCTCTGACAGAGTTGCAGCATGGGCTGGCTAGAGTTTGTCGCATCGGTGGTCGACACCATTATCTGGCCCGTGCTGGTCTTCACCCTTGCGTTGGTTTTCAGGCGGTCGATAGTTAGCGCGGTGAAGCAGCTCCGCCATCTGAAAGCGCCAGGCGTCGAGGCAGATTTTGGCGAATCTCTGGCTGAAGCAGAGGAGAGCACTGAGGCTCTTCTCGATGCGGCAGGACTACCGAGCGGGGCGATTGGTGCCACCCCGCCCTCTCAGGTACCAGTAGATCCCAGCGGAACGATTCTTCGCGCGTGGCAGAACCTCACCGTTCATATTGCGAACCTGGCTATCACAGTGGGTGGAAAGGCGAGTGCCCGAAACCCGATTGACCAGATCCGGCAACTAACCGCGACTCTCAATATTGATCCGAGTGCTATCGACACAGTCATCGAACTTCGCAATTTGCGAAACGCAGTTGCGCACGGGAGACATAGCCCCACGGACGGCGAGGCGCTTGCATACGCAGAAACTGCACACGAGTTGGGTGCTTATCTCAACTTCATGATGAACCACAATCTGACGCACGGTCCTTAGCCATCCAGTCTGAATGGAACACCGTCGTCCCCGTTCAGATCTAGGGCGCGCGATCAGGTTATGCCGTGCCACATCTAAGGTGACCCCATGAGTATTGACGCGTTTGGAATTGCAAAGTCCCAATCTGCTGGCCACGCAAATGAGCCGAGCTGGCATCTCAAAGGACAGACTCTCCACTTGCTCGCGCGGCTACGCGACCACATCGAAAGGATCGACACAGGAAAGGCATACGCCGTCGATGACCTAGCAGTCGTTCTCCGTGCCTTCCTCCATCCTGGTCGGGGTAACGATGTCCTCGGCCGTTTAGCCAAGTCGGCAGGCCTCGAATCGTTGGAGATCGAGTTATCCCGGCCGCCGTCCACGGGGCCCGATGTGTACCTCGCGTTTGGCTCGGTACCCACGTCGTTTCGTCAAACAAGTGAACTCGGTGGACGCAAAGTATCGATTAAGCAGTGGCCGTTAGAACCTGTGGCGCATATTCAGATTGGCAAGGATGCCAAAACCTGGTCGTGGGCAAATCTTGTCAGCGAGTACGCGAATAAGTGGGGTGGCAGTCATCTAGACAAGCAGGTTCCCCAGCATCTACCGCTCCTTGACCACCTTGGCGTCTCTGGCTATGGACTCACCACCTACCTATTCAGAGCTGCCGCAGTTGAGATCTGGCACAAGGCTCATTTCATTCTGAAGAGTAGCTGGTTCGTTAAGAGCGGTCGGAAGCTGACCATCGAAGAAATTGAGTCGTTCCGCGTAGGCACACCAGGCGATATCAGCGAGGATCCAAGGGACATCTCATCGCGAGGCCGATTTGAATGGTATGAGTGGACGTCCAGTCACGTCGATTTTCTCTATCTTGGCGATGAGACCACGAACGGTTCCGCTCAGCTATACACGGGAATGTCTTGGGACATGGCGGTCAGTTTCGAGGGTGCCAAGGCTTCAGATCCCATCCCGGTACAAAGGCCTCGAGAACCGGGAGTCACCTCTCTTACGGAAGCGGATTTCTCTGAGAACAAGACCTTGCCCGTTCGCGGCCGGCTTCTGTCGTTCCAACAGCTAGATCGAGAGTATTCACACCGGGCGACCGTGAACCACAGCGATGAGCCAGCCTGAGGGCCGAAATAGCTTCACAAGCCGGCTGCTCAATGTGAACGCAACAGGGATCTCGTCTACGCCAGAAAAGCTCGTCGCAAGTGAGGAGTATTTCTCCTATCCAATTTTCAACGATATATCTGCGATATATCGCCGATAATAATGATTATGTCAGAAGTGTGCTCGGGGGCCGCACTGGTGTCTTAGCCGATCTTTATGGTTCGTCATCGTTCGTTGGGTCGCCGCGTGGTACTCGTGGCACACACCCTTATGGGACAGAGCGCGCACGAGATTTCGCGCACCTTGGGCGCGCAGGTCCGCTCCGCCGCGGCTCTCGGCCGCCCCTCGTTGACTGGTACCGAGGATGCCTGCCCGATGTGAGCTAGTCGAGAACCCTCGTCTTAGCGTCGGCGAAGGCACCCCCGGTGACGGCGTCGGCGATGCGTCGGCAATCCGCTTCGTTTCTGTAGCCTCGTCCCCCGTCGGTGGCGATGACGTGACCCTGCGACGTGAGCTTCCATGCCCATTTTCCGTCGGCCCGTTTGTAGATAAGGCGCTCAGCCGCCATGCCTCCCCCGCCCGTCGTGTGCCCATAAGCGTACGAGGGCGAAGAAGCTACCGATGACTAGGCGCGGACGGCTCGGAGCCGCCGCCCCGGCGAGGCGGCGAGTCCTGGCGGGGGCCAGGTGCCCGGATCGCGCGGGTGGTCGACGCGGACAAGTAAGTACTGCATCGACGTCCTCACGCAGGTGGCTGCGGTGACGAAAGCTCAGGGTGGGGGTTTCGGATGATTTGGAGGAGGCCCAAGCCAACGCCGATGCCGATGGAGATGTCTGCGATGTTGCCAATAAAGAGGTTGCCGTAGGCGAGGAAGTCGGTCACGTGACCGACGCCAAATCCGGGTGGGGCAAGGAGACGGTCGATGAGGTTCCCTATCGCTCCGCCCCAGACGAATCCGATAGCGATCGCCCACGCGATCGACTTCGAGCGCCACGCCGCGTAGAGCAGCGCGATTGTCGCTGCAGCTCCGATCACGGTGAACACCCACGTGCTCCTTGACCCGAGCGACATGACTGTGCCGGGATTGAATGCAAGCTGGAGGCCCAGCAGGTCACCGACCAAAGGAATGCGCCCTTGCTTGCTGAGCTGGGCCAGGGCTAGAGCCTTCGAGCCCTGATCGATCACCGCCATACTGAACGCGACCAGGAGCGCAACAACCAACCTCCGGCCTCGATCCCCCCTCACCAGGCGTCACTCATGCGGTAGGTACGGCGTGCGCCGGGCTCCGGCACGGATAACGAGGTGTGCACGATGGGGTTCCTTGGCGTCGAGATCGCGCCTAATCGGATGGTCCGGCGCTGTAGGCATCATACATCGAAGCGTGTATATTCATTGAGTGCTGACTATTACTACCCGCTTAGACGTGATGAATCGCCTTGGCCGCGCTATGGCTGACTCGACGCGATCGCGCATTCTTATGTCGCTGCTTGATGGCCCGATCTATCCGGCGGCGCTCGCCCGCGAGCTGGGCCTGAGCCCCTCGAATGTCTCCAACCACCTCACGTGCCTCCGCGACTGCGGCATCGTCGTGGCAGAGCCCGAGGGGCGGCGCACTCGATACGAGATCGCAGATCCTCGATTGACCACGGCGCTTACCGCTCTACTGGACACGACCCTGGCCGTGGATCACGAGGCCGAGTGCATCGACCCCACCTGTACAGTTGCGGACTGCTGCACGAGGGAGGTCGGCGCATGATCTTCCTCTCCATCCTTCAAGCAGTTGGTCTGTTCCTGGTAACGAACATCGATGACATCATCGTGCTCTCGCTGTTCTTCGCCCGAGGTGCGGGCCAACCAGGTACAACGACTCGGATTCTGCTCGGGCAGTATTTGGGGTTCGCTGGCATCCTCGGCGCAGCCGTGCTCGTTGCTCTCGGCGCAGGAGCGTTCCTCCCTCCTGAAGTCATTCCTTACTTCGGCCTCATCCCCCTGGGTTTGGGTCTTTGGGCGGCATGGCAGGCGTGGCGCAATCGCGACGAGGACGATGACGACGAGGGCAAGATCGAAGGAAAGAAGGTCGCGGTCTGGGCCGTTGCCGGGGTCACCTTCGCCAACGGCGGTGACAACATCGGCGTCTATGTACCGGTGTTTCTCAGCGTGGGTCCCGCCGCCGTCGTCGCATACTGCGTTGTGTTCCTGGCCCTCGTTGCGGTCCTGGTTGTTGTCGCAAAGTTCATCGCAACTCGTCGACCGATCGCGGAGATTCTAGAACGTTGGGAGCACATTCTGTTCCCGCTCGTTCTGATCGGTCTGGGCATCTTCATCCTGGTTAGTGGTGGTGCATTCGGGCTGCGATGAGCCGAGCACGAGTGGCACGGTCGACTGGGTCAGATCAGGTGACCACCAGGGCGAGCAGCGGTGCACCTCCTGCTGCTCGGCGATTCTCACCTGACGCAATCGCGCTCGGCACGGGGGCGATACTCTATATTATGTCAAGTAGCAATGCACCTATTGCGGCCTGCCTGGGACAGTCCCCATTCCGTGAGCCATCCGCAGAGCTGACCGGACTGCTGGCTTTGGGTCGTTGCAACGTCCTAGGCCAGCAGGCGAACGTCCGGGTCGTCGGTGCGGTCGCGAACAATCATCGCCAGCTCAACGCCCTGATCGTGGTGAACCTGCATGTCACGGGCGAAGCCGGCCTCGGCGCTTCCGCAGGAGGAAAGGGAGCCTTTCTTGACCGGTGTTCTTCTATTCAAACGCATAGTCGAACTTTTCGAACTCCTTTCCTCCAGCCTCACAGGGGCTTTGTAGGCCTGCTGACTGTGGCGGCAGTCGATTATCGGGTACCTTGTGGAGGAACGTTTCGGTGAACTTCTTTCATGCGGAATCCCGACCAAAGGTGAAATGGCCTTGAACGGCAGCCCCATCGCGGATCACCCCTCCCTTGGGGATGCCTTCCGTTCTGTGATCGTGTCCGTGTTGGTCACGGCCGCAGTGTTGCTAAGCCTGCTTGCCATTCACACGGCCGTCGCGGAGCCTGAAATGGGCGCTACCCTACCGGGCGCATATGCGCATGCCGAACAGTCACGTGGCACCAGCGCAGTCGTGACCGGGGCTGCCGGTGATGCGGCGGCGACACCGGCAATGCAAGCCGTCGACGCTTCGGTCGCCGGGGTTGCAGACGGGATGTTGGACTGCGCACTCATCACCATCAGTTGCGGCATTCTGCTCACTCTCACGTCTCTGCTGCTCCGGGTACTTTCGGCCGCAGTATGTCGCCGTGCGTTAGGAGGCGTTGGGCGCCTCTTACAATCCACGTATGCACCCCCCCTCCACATATACCGACCCAGCCTGACTGTTCTTTCTGTGACTCGGGTTTAGACCGAGAAATTACCTCTTGTGCCCACACCGGGCCGCGTAGTACAGCCATGCCCGACGGCTGCTCAGCTTCTAAAGCATGATCACGGATGGAACAACGATGCTCAGAACACGCATACAGAGAGTTGCGTCGGTGCCGTCACCGCACACGACCCAGCGAGCGGAAATCGGAGGACACAATGACGGTTATCCGACCATAAACGTCCCTGACGTGCGGCGTACTTGCGCTGCACGGGTAAAGGGATCGATCATGACCACGCAGGAGTTTTAGTGTCGCGCCCGCTCGACCACTACGACTCCAAGCCGCCCGCCGATGGTGTCACCCAACCGGCACTTGACTTCAGAGGCTGGCTGCGCTGGTTCTGGCGCCAGCTCACAAGCATGCGCACGGCGCTGCTACTGCTCCTGCTGCTCGCGATCGCGGCAGTCCCCGGGTCTCTCGTACCCCAACGCAGCTCCGACCCAAACGGTGTCACCCAATACTTCACCGACAACCCCGAACTCGCTCCTGCCCTCGACAGCATCCAAGCCTTCGATGTTTACTCCTCAGCTTGGTTCTCCTCGATCTACCTCCTGCTGTTTATCTCGCTCATCGGCTGCGTGATCCCACGCACACGGCACCACCTCCAAGCGCTTCGGGCAAAGCCACCGAAAACACCGGCACGTCTGAGCCGTCTGGCCGGCTTCACCACGCGCAACGCCCCTGCCGGCACGGATGCGGCGGCGGCCGTTGAATCTGCACAACACCTCCTAAAATCCAAGGGCTATCGTGTCGCGCTCTTCGACGCAGGCCCTGAGCCCTCGGTCTCCGCCGAGCGCGGTTACCTCCGCGAAACCGGTAATCTCGTCTTCCACTTGGCCCTGGTCGGCATCCTGATCACCGTCGGTTTCGGCAGCGGGTATGGATTCAGCGGGCAGCGGGTGCTCGTCGAAGGCCAGAGCTTCGTCAACACGCTGCTGGCCTATGACTCGTTCAACCCCGGTCGCTTCTTCAACGATGAGAGCCTTGACCCGTACAAGCTCACGCTGGACAGCTTCGACGTCGAATACGAGACGCAGAACCTCAGCGCCCTCGGCCAGCCGGTGGACTACATCGCCGGGGTCACAGTTACGGAGCGGGAACGGTCGGCGCAGTCCGATGAGGTGAAAGTTAACGCCCCGTTGCGTGCCGGAGGAACAGACATTTTCCTGCTGGGCAACGGCTACGCACCCACGATCACCGTCAAGGATCCGGACGGCACAATTGTTTTCACCGACTCGATTCCCTTCCTGCCCCAGGATTCAAACCTCACGTCCCTCGGAGTGGTGAAAGTCCCGGACGGTCTCGCAGAGCAACTGGGCATGATTGGTTTCCTCTACCCCACCCAGGCCGAGGCCAAGTCTGGTGCTTACTTCTCCTCATACCCTGACCTTGCGTACCCGCTGCTCACCCTCAACGTGTTCTCGGGCGACCTCGGGCTTGACAAGGGTGTGCCGACATCCGTCTATGCGCTCACCACCGACAACATGACTCAGCTAACCGGCGGCACCACGGGGTCCAAGTCGCTTGAGCTGAAGCCGGGCGAGACTCAGCAACTGCCCAACAGGCTCGGCACGGTTACTTTCGAGGACGCCGACCCGGGCGCCAAATCCGGCGATTTCTCTGGCTCCGTCTTGAGGTTCGCTTCCTTCGACATCAACAGGGACCCGGCGCAGGGCTGGGTGCTCCTCTTCTCCGTGTTCGTGCTGCTGGGTCTGCTCACTTCGTTGTTCGTCCCGCGCCGCCGGGTGTGGGTGAGAGCAGCCCGCCGTGTTGACGGGTCGATACGCCTCGAGTACGCGGGTCTCGCTCGCGGCGATGACCCTGCCCTCGAAGCGGCGGTGGCAGACCTCGCCGACCGCCACAGTGCGGCGTTTACGCTGCCGATCACGTCCACCGAGAAACCGAAAAGCTACGGAGGCCAATCTAATGAATCTCAATGATCTCTCGATACTGAGCCTGTACTCCGCTATGGGCGTGTACATGCTTGCGTTCATCGCATTTTCGATTGACCTAGCCAGGCGCTCTTCGGCTGTCGATGCCGCGCCGGCCGCCGCGCAGTTCGCTGCCACGGCCGGCAACCCTACCTCGACTGAATCCGGCGGCACGAGGACCCTGACCCGGATCAGCGCCGGCATCGCAAACGATGCTGCCATGCCGTATGGCCGCTCGGCCAGCTTGCGCGTCGGCGTCTCGCTCACCGGGCTCGCCTGGGCGCTACACCTGGTCGCCACGGTGCTCCGCGGAATCGCCGCAGAACGTGTGCCATGGGCAAACATGTACGAGTTCGCGATGATTGGCACCCTGCTCATCATGACGGTGTTTCTGACCGCGCTCACTCGAGCGGACCTGCGCTTCCTCGGTACCTTCGTCACCGGATTGGTGCTGATCTTGCTGGGCATCGCCGCTCTCAGGTACTACGTCGAGATTGCCCCGCTACCACCGGCGCTGCAATCGGTGTGGCTGGTCATCCACGTCTTCGTCGCATCACTTGGTACCGGCTACTTTGCGCTCGGCTTCGCCCTGTCCGCCGTGCAGCTGATTCAGTTCAGGCGAGAGCGCCTCGTGGCCGAGCATCGGCCGACACGGCTACGGTTCCTGGCCACGCTGCCCTCGTCTGCGACGTTGGAGAACCTCGCTTACCGAAGCAACATCATCGGCTTCGTCCTCTGGACATTCACTCTCATCGCCGGATCGGTCTGGGCAGAGCAGGCGTGGGGTCGCTACTGGGGTTGGGACACCAAGGAAGTCTGGACCTTCATCATCTGGGTCATCTACGCAGGCTACATCCACGCCAGGGCGACCCGCGGGTGGCGCGGCTCGCGATCGGCGTGGCTCTCGATCATCGGCTTCAGCGCCGTGCTATTCAACTTCGGCATTGTGAACGTCTTCTTCACAGGCCTCCACTCGTACTCCGGCCTGTAGCCCCGCCGGAAAACACCCTGGCCCCCGCAGGCGGCCCCTGTCGCAATCGCAGCGCTTTGATCGCCTGCTTCGTGTCTTTGGCATCGGCGTGAGCACTGCCCTAAACGCCCGAGGACTAGCTCAGGTGGGGAAAGCTGGCCCGGACATTTCTGATCCGCCGCAACTTGAATCCTCGCCGGTGTTGGTCCGCTGATACTTGTTGGCACCGTCGTGTTGGTTTCCTACGTCACGTCGGGAGTTGTGGCGGCCGAGGCAGATTTTAGCAGAGCATCGGCGACTCGCTGCGGGTGCCGGGTGGACAGGAGCCAGTAGGGAGCGGGGTCTTCTGGGTCGGTGAGGGGGATCTTGATGACGGGTGATACCCATCCTCGGAGCAAGAGCCAAGCGCGTGCGTCTAGGCGTTGGCCTCGCTCGAGAGTGGCTTGCTCGGCTAGGAAGACCTGTGGCGTACCGATGTGCTCAATTGGAAGTCGCGCTGGTCCTGCGATGAGGTACGAATCAGTCACAGCTATTGTCGGGGACGCGAGAACGAGCACAGCGATTATGCCGGTGTAGAGAACGGCTGCGGTCAGTACGCCCACGGTTGGGTTGATGGGGAGGAAGACGAGCAGGCTCGCGGGGATCACAAGCGCAGTGAAGATGAATATAGAGGGCGATGGCCACAGACGTTCCCGGTGGTAGTACATGGCTATGAGACCCGAGCTTCCGCGCTAAGTGCGCATAGAACAGCGAACGTTTACGTGGAACGTCGCCCACAATCTGATCCGCCAAGTTTACGGCCATCACACGAACCAGCTACCGGAGGTCGTCCGAGAGAGCAGCAAGGGCGGCGTCCACGCTTTCATATACGCCGCGGTTCTTATCCGCTGCATCTATGACGACGTATTCTTCCGGCGTCCTAGCGATGGTTCCAACAAATTGCTGGTCGCGCCTGACCGTGAGAACGTCCGAGGTTGCTTCGTCAAACGAGAGCACGACGACAACGCTTAGTCGAAAAGCTCGCCCAACCAGCCCTGACGTTTTCGCTTCCGCCCATCGGAATAGCCGCCGTGACCTTGCCCATGACTGGAGCCGTGGCCACCCTCGCGGGGACGATTATCGTTCGAACGGTAGTCAGTCGGCTCTGCTTGGAACGGCTGGTTCACAATGGATCGCTCGACTATCTTGTCAATTTCTCCGCGGTCCAACCAGACACCGCGACATTGCGGGCAATAGTCAATCTCGATGCCTGCTCGCTCTGTCATGACAAGCTGGGCGTCATCAATAGGGCACTTCATGCGGTGATCGGTTCCATGCCACGAACATATCGACCGATACTGACAACACGCCGCGAACGGAGCCGCCGTGGTGGGGAAGAAGCTGCCGCTAATTCCCTGTTAGCTCTCGCTAGGGTTAGAGAATGCGCACCGACAAACGCCCAACAGGAACTCCTGTGGATCCTCCGTTCACGCGCTCCGCCCTCGCTCCCGGCCTACTCGGTGCAATCGTCCTGTTGGCTGGCTTAGCGCTGCTCGATGTCGAAAGTTACCTCATCATTCGCTATGTCGTCAGCATCCTGGCGGTAATCGTGGGTGTCTTCACGATCCAGGCAAAGGCGTGGTGGTGGCTGATCCTACTGGCGCCGATCGCCGTTCTCTGGAACCCGGTCATCGTCATCGAGTTGCAAGGCCAAGGGTGGGTGTCCGCACAGTTCCTTGCCGCGCTGGCGCTCATCATCGTTGGCGTGAGGCTCAAGGTCCCAAACCATCGAGATTAGCGAGAACCCGCGAATGGCTCACAACAACGCACCCCCTGTCGGTCAACCCCAGCAGCGCAGGCAAGTGTGTGTCAGCTGCTCCGTGCACCGCTCGTGCGCGCCATCCAATTGGGCACTTGCTCCGCCCCGTTGGCAGCCCCCTAAAGGGCAACCACGCATATCCGATTGCTTCAATATCTGCCCTTGCCATCAACATTTCCTGACCGACAGGCACCCTGTCGAACCGTTCTGGAGACAACTTTGCTCAATCACTTCGCCAGCGTTCAGAACCGCCTCAGCGCGCAAACCGCACTGAGGAACCGTTGCTAACTGAAACTGGCACCGCTGGAACTCGGCTGCGCCCTCCGCGCACACCTTCGCTCAGGAACGGTCAGTCACCGTTCTGGCTTGCCCTCGTCCTGGCGGTGAGCGGCGGGATAGTGAATGCCTTGGCCTTTCCAGGTCTCGGCTGGTGGCCGCTGATCTTCATTGGCACTCCTCTCATACTCGGATCTCTTATCGGCCGCCGGGTCCGAGGTGCCCTCGTAGTGGGTTTCCTCGGGGGGTTCGCTTTCTGGGGAACTCACATCCTGTGGCTCACCGTTTACCTCGGCCCGGTTCCGTGGCTCGCCCTCGCAGGCCTTGAAGCGGTCTTTTTCGCCGCGGGCTGCGCGCTCATCGCCGTGGCTTGGCGATTCACCGATCGAGCATTCCGTGGCGTCTTCGGACGGTACGGTTTTACACCGATTGTCGTCGCCTGCCTGTGGACCCTGCGAGAGTTTGTCACCAGCAACTGGCCGTACGGCGGATTTTCGTGGGGCCGGCTGGCCTTCTCTCAATCAGAAAGCCCCTTCGGCGAGCTGGTGGCATGGGTCGGAATATCCGGGCTCTCCTTTCTGCTCGCCTGGGTGGGAGCGCTATTCGTCCAAGTCTTGCGTAGTCGGACTTTCCGAAGGCGGGCAGCCCTGGCCGTCATCCCTGTTGGGCTCATTACTGTGTTCCTCGCCGTGCCGCCGGTTGCTATAGCTGAGGCGGGCACCATGCGCGTCGCCGGGGTTCAGGGCGATTCGGATGCAGGTCTGTTTGGGGAGTACAAGCCCGGGGAGATCCTTGGCGACCACGTTGCCGCTACGGAACCTCTCTATGGAGAGGACGTCGACGTCGTCGTCTGGCCGGAGAACGCGGCTGACCTCAACCCGCTCAAGAATGGCCAGGCCGCAGATATTCTCGACGACGTCACGGAACGGATGAACGCTCCGTTGGTGACTGGAACGATCACGTCCGACGGCGACAAGACGTTCAATAGCCTGCTGCTGTGGAACCGCGGCTCTGGAGCTGTCGATCAGTACGACAAGATGCATCCGGTGCCATTTGCCGAGTACATTCCGGACCGTGATTTCTGGTTTCCACTTGCGCCGGGATTGCTCTCGCTCATTCCCCGCGATTACACGATTGGGACCCGGGACAATATCTTCGAGTTAGAAGAGGTGAAGGCGGGCCTTGCAATTTGCTTCGATATCGTCGATGACAACCTCATCCGCCAGATGGTAGCTGGTGGGGCCGAGCTCATTCTGGCTCCCTCAAACAACGCTGACTTTGGCCGCAGCGACGAAAGTGTCCAGCAACTGGCCATCGCCCGCCTGCGCGCCATTGAGTACGGTCGCAGCGTCGTGAACGTATCAACTGTGGGCACATCAGCAGTAATCGCCCCCGATGGGAGCACGATCGATCGCCTACCCGCATTCACGCCCGGGTCCATGGTCGCGGATGTTCCACTGAGCACGACAATCACACCGGCCGCACTCCTCGGTGCCGGAATCGAATTGACGCTCTCGGCCCTCGGATTGGCTGGTCTCGTCCTCGCTCTGATCGTTGGCCGAGGTATCGGCGCCCCCCAGGGAACCGGCGGCAAATCTGGAAAACTCTCCCCGTCGCGGCTCACTCGTGACGAAGAGCCACACACCTGACAGCGCGGACGAAAACAGATGCGGTCTACCCCGGCAAGGTCGACGACTCTTCACGCCCGCGTCGCTTCATGGCGCGCCATAATGAGGCCGGCATGGCGACGGCCATGGCTCGGGTCCGTAGGTTGACGCCAGTGCGTATCGCCCGGACGACCCGGTCGACATCGTCCGCGAGAAGAACCGGATTCCCGGGCCCTGCGTCCTTGCCGGCGGGGGCGTAGCGGTCTCGTTCCTCGACGACAACAAGCCGGTGCAGTGAGGCTTCCGCGGTTGCGGATATCGATAGGCAGTCGGCCCATTTTCGCGGCGTGTCCGTGTCACGTACCGGAATGCCATGGTCCAGCGCGGTGTCAGTGATTTCGGCCCAGGCCGCGGATGCTCCGCCGCGCCCGGACCGAATGCGGTGTCTGCGCCGCTCGCGGACCAATAGCCGAACAACGCCGGGTGTTATCAGAATCACCGCCACCAACGCCGAGATGAGTCCAAGGAGAGACAGAGAGCCGCTGTCCTGCAACTGGCTTTCCGGTCCCACGAGCCCACCCAGTTCGTCGGTTGGGTTCGCTTGACTGGACGATGGCCCTCGCGTGGGCTGGCCGGAGAGGGGTGTGGATCCCGAGGATACGGCGTCCGGCCGAGCGTAGTCGGGGACAGCTCCGCGGCCTGGGGTCGGTTCGAACGGCAGCCAGCCGATGTCGACGAAGTACAGTTCTGGCCACGTATGGAGATCGTCGGAACTGATCTCGTAGCGTGCCTTTTCCTGACCTGTTCCTGGCACCCGCGTTCCGGGACCGTAGCCGAGCGCGACGCGTGCCGGAATGCCCAGCACACGCGCCATGACGGCCATTGCCGAAGCGAACTGTACGCAATACCCTCGCTTCACCTCAAGGAATCTGCCGATGACGTCCACTCCCCCGCCGTCGAAGCCTTCTTCGACCGGCGCTTCTGTGTCGTAGCGAAAATCGTCACTTCGCAGGTATTCCTGAATGGCGACCGCGGCGTCATAGTTCGAGGTGGTTCCTGTTGCCAGCACACGTGCTGTTTGGTCGACGACCTCTGGGCGCGGCGTGGGCAGCTCCAGATTGTTCAAGGCCTCGGCGGGGTAGTCGGTGCTGGAGTTGCGTAGCTGTTGGACTGTCGGCTTTAGTTGCAGGGACGTGACCGTGTACTCCTGTCCGCGCGTGCTGGAGCCCAGGCTCGATATTGTCCGGGCCGTATCGCCCCAGCGCCAGTTACCGGACAGCCCGTCAACACGCGTGGGCGCGGTCGGAGCTGGCAGCCAGCTGGTGTCGAGCCGGTCGATGACGACCGACGTGACCATCTCGCTGGTCGGGACATCCGCTGAAACTCCGTCTGGCTTTCGGATGTCGTCTAGCGTATTTTCTTGGCGGGGCGGATCCGGCCGCGCGGTCCAATTGGTTTCGATGAATCGGTCCAGCGTGAGGATTTTGAGGTACGGCGGCTGATCGGCCGTCGTTACGTAGTGCAGCGCCGGGCGAGGTTTCGGCTGCCTCAGGTCCCTTCCGAGGTCGATCATCGGGTTGATTCCGGAACCGTAGGACAGGGCGCCCAAGCTACCACCCGCAGATCCCCCGTCGGTCAGCGGCGGAGTGACAGCGCTCAACGTCAGCGCGCCACCGATCCCGATGCTGGCAATCGCAACGGAGACCCACACCGGCCCTGACCGCAGCGGCTGGCGTGCTGCGTCCTGGTCCGGGCCGGCCAGGTGGGTTGCTCCATTTTCGTGGATGCGGGCGGCTACCCGCAGGAGGACGAAAAACGCGGCGGAAGCGACCACGAGCGCAGCAACATCCGCCCCCTCATCAAGCAGAAACCCAGGTGCGACGACCGGCACGAGAACCGGCACACCAGCTGCCGCAGGCCACCGCAGGGTGATGGCTAAAACATCCATCAGGATCGCGATCAGCCCTGCACCGGTTGCGAGGAGGAAGACGATGCCGGCGGTGGCGTCCGCCGGGGTGCCTTGTTCCTGGATGGACATGACCCCGGAGGTGAAGAGGGTCTGGAACCGCTTGACTGTGTCTCCGGTTGGGATCAGCCACAACACTCCACTCCCTCTCCCGAAGAGAAGGGTGAGAGTGAGGAGCAGGACACCCCCGATCATTGCCGGCACCAGATATCGGGGTATGCCGAGACTTCGCAGAGCGCCCGCAGCGACGAGGACCACACCCGCCGTGACCGCCATCGCCCACCACCACGCCGTTCCGTGCAGAAGCGGCCCGAGCGCCCCACATCCTGTAAGTAGCAGCAACAGAAGAGCAAATGTGAGCGGCCATCGAGCGTCGGTCCGGGCCGCAAAGCGCATTCGTCGGAACAATGCACGTGTTGGTCCCCGTGGGTTCACCGTCACACCCTTCGTCGGCCCTTCACGGTGAAGACACATCTCGTCCGGGTGGCCGGCGCTCAGGCGGCGGGCACCGGTTTCAATCGAGTGTCTTGGTCGTATGCGAAACTGTTCAGACATAGTACGCACCACGCAAGCCGTGGAGCTTCGTTCATTCTGAATGAGGCTTGACGTCGGCCAGCATGCTCAGGCCCGCGATCAGCGGCCTAGCCAGACTTGTCGCGAGTGGTTGCCATTCAGGAGGTGACGCGTATGAGAACTCGAGGTGCTCGTACTGTGCGCGGCCTGGTCGTGGCGTTCGGTGCGGTGTTCGTGGCGGTCTTCTTTCACTCCGTCGCTGACGGCTGTCCGCCGAGCCTCATTGGCGTGGTCGTGGCTCTTCTGTTCGCGATTCCGGTGTGCGTGCTACTGGCGGGTAAGACCTTGTCCCGCGTCCGACTGGCGTTTTCAGTTGCTTCGAGCCAGGCAGTTTTCCATGTCACCATGAGCATGGGAAACTTCACCGCTGACGCGATCACCTCCGATTCCGAGGGGCTGAGCCATCATGCTCATGCCGCTGCGACGACACTTTTCAGTCTCGGAGCGGGATCCGCGACCGATCATACCGGCGACGATTCTGGCATGTGGTTGGCTCACCTGTTCGCTGCCGCTCTCACCTTCTTCGCCCTGCGCCGCGGGGAGGCTACGTTTTGGGTATTGCTCACCCGCACTGGTCTTACTGTCGCTGCCGCATTGTTTGCCGTCACCGAAATCCTGCCCAGTGCACCATCTCGCTCAACCGCAGTTTCTTCCTCGTGTGGGTGGGTGCAGGCGCGGCTCGTTGTGCTCGGTGCGATGCGCCATCGGGGCCCGCCGTTCGTCTGGGCGTAAACCCACCTCGCACTGCACCCCCACTTACCTATCGAGCGCGTTATGACGGCCTGCCGCGTGCGCGCCCGCGACCAACGAATAGAGACCTTCTAGTGAAGAACCGCACCCTAGCCACCTCGCTGACCGCCGTCGGCGCCGGCATCGCTCTCGCGATAGCCGCGCCACTGGCGGCTTCCGCGCACGTGAGCATCACCCCGAACTCAGCAGACCCCGGCGCCTCCCAGAACTTCGTCTTCCAGGCAGCGAACGAATCCGCCACAGCATCCACCATCAAGGTCGAGATAGCGCTGCCCACGGACACCCCGATCGTCAGCGTGCGCTATCAGGCAACGCCCGGGTGGACCACCGAAGTCATTACCAGCACGCTTCCCGAACCTGTAGAAGTTTCCGGCAATACCATCACCGATGCTCCGACGAGCATCGTCTTCACGGCAGATGAGGGCAACGGCATCCGCCCAGGCTCGTTCCAACAGTGGACTGTCTCACTCGGTCCGATCCCCGAAACGGGAAGCCTTCTCTTCCCTGCCGTTCAGACCTACGATGACGGCGATGTCGCGAACTGGACCGCTACCGCCGAGGATCTCGAAGCCGACGAGACGCTCAAGGCCGCTCCGGTCTTGTTCGTTGAAGACGAGGTCGTGGCCGACGGCCACGGGGGTTCCTCCTCCACCGATCACTCGGCGACGGAGACCGACGCCGAAGTCGCAACAACGTCGACCGCCACCGGGGCCACAGATTCAGGTCTGCCCCTTGGCCTGAGCATCGCTGCGCTCATCCTCGCCGCCGTGGGGACGATCCTCGGGGCCGTGTCGCTGTTCGGTAGGAAGCGTTCCGCATGACCTCACCACTGCGCAAGTTGTGCGGGGTCGTTGGGGTATTGGGTGCCGCCGGGATCTTTATCTTCGGCGGCACCGTCGGACCAGTGTCCGCGCACGACTCACTTCTGGCCGCATCGCCCGAGGCCGGTGAGACGACAACAAGCATGACCGAAGTAGAACTGACGTTCAGCGACAACCTTCTGAACGTCAGCGGGATGAGTAATGCATTCGCAGTGCAGGTCATCGGTCCCGACGACCGGTACTACACCGACGGCTGTGTCACCCTCGCGGGAGCAACAATCACGGCCCCAGCTACCCTCGGCGGTGCTGGCGAGTACGAGGTGCTGTGGCAAGTGGTCTCGGCCGACGGGCACGCTATCTCAGAGTCGTACGTCTTCGACTACGCGCCGTCAGCCGGATCGGCGGCCGCGGCGGGCACGGACACTGCCCCGGTTTGCGGAACGGCGTCGTCTACCGACGGGGCCGCTGTCGGGAGCGATGCTCCGTCAACAACAGCTGGTGCCAGCGCTGCTGACGCCGCCGATCTTGGTGCGGGGTTGACGATCGGCGCTGCTGTGATCGCGCTGACGGCTGCCGTGACCGTTTTTCTCGTCTACCGCATGCGCCGCTCGCGCTGAGATGCATAGGAGGGGCCGCCTACCCAGGGCCCCTCCTGCGCTTCAGTCTCCGGTCATTCGAAGAGTGTTAGGCGCCAAGGCTTCAGCCCTTCGGGCGCTTTTGGGCGCCCGGTGACGACTTATTCGCGTTTCCCAGCCACAACAGGTGCGCTCGTAGCGACATCGCTCCCCCGGCCACCAACGCCACGATCGCATACGGCAGGAGAATTCCCGAGAACTCCATTCCCGTCAACGCATTGACGATGAGTGCGGAGATGCTGGATGCGCTCAGCGCGAACGCGATAACGGCAACGGTCGTGAAGGACCACTTCTTCATACTCACTCAATCTCCGTCTCGCTGATGACGACGCGTGGTCTTGCACGCAATCCAAAGTATGCAAGACTGCTCATACATGAGTCTAAGGGAATACCGGCGGTGCGCACGTTCGTTCCTGCTGTCGCGGCGTCGAGCCCCCAGACTACCTACACGAGAGGTTTTTTGATGGGTTCTGATCACACACACGCCTCGGCAGCCAGCGCTGCCGGCCGGCATCGTAAACCGCTCGTCATCGCCTTTGCACTGACAGCGATCTACATGGTCGTCGAATTGGTCGTCGGTTTCTCGGTGAACTCGCTGGCCCTGATTTCGGATGCAGCGCACATGGGAACAGACGTCCTGGGACTCGGCATGGCACTGACGGCCATCACCTTGGCCTCCAGGCCGACGACTTCGCAGCGCACCTACGGTTTCTACCGCCTTGAAGTACTGGCGGCCCTGGCGAACGGACTTCTCCTCTTCGCCGTGGCCGGCTACGTCCTCTTTGAAGCCGTCCAGCGTTTCGGGAACCCCCCAGACGTGCCCGGCCTGCCACTCCTCGTCGTGGCAAGTATCGGGCTTGTGGTCAACCTGATCAGTTTTCGACTCCTCCTGGCCGGGTCCAAAGAGAGCATCAACCTCAAGGGCGCCTACCTGGAAGTGTGGGGAGATCTCCTCGGTTCAATCGGCGTCATCGTGGCTGCGCTGATCTTGTACACAACGGGTTGGCAGTATGCAGATCCGATTATTGGCGTGGGTATCGGGCTGTTCATCCTCCCGCGCACCTGGAAACTCACCCGACAGGCCCTCCGCATCCTGATGGAAGTCGCCCCGCCGCACCTAGACCTTGCCGAGATCAATCGGCAGATTCTGGCGATCCCTGGCGTGGTCGGCGTCCACGATCTACACGTGTGGACTATCACTTCCGGGATGGAAAGCGCCAGCGGCCACGTCGCGATCGACCCCGACAGCAGGTATCAGGACGTCCTTGATTCCGTGCTCAACTTGCTCCAGGACAAGTACCAGATTTCCCATGCAACCATCCAGTGTGAACCGGCCGAGCACACCGAAGCGACCAACGCCATCTAAGTCACTGCTGGAGGAACCGGTGAAAGAGTACGCTGTTGAAGACATGAGCGCACGAAATGAAGGCCGAAGCGCCGTTCCCTTTGAAACGTCGACGGTGACGCCCGTGGCGCGCATGGTCGACGTGGAGCAGGTATTGGCTGCCCGTTCGAACATGCCCGCCGAAAGCGACGTTGCCGATCTGGCGGATGTGTTTGGTCTGCTGGGTGAACCGAGCCGAGTGCGAATCCTCATCGCTCTGCTCAATGGCCGCATGTGCGTGCGCGATCTCGCCGCGGCAATCGATCTGAGCGAATCAGCGGTGTCTCATGCGCTGCGTCTCTTGCGCGCCCATCGAGTTGTCGAGGTCCATCGGATTGGGCGTATCGCTTACTACGAGATCGCCGATTCCCATGTGCGAGTTCTGCTCGAGCTCGGACTGGAGCACGTCGGCCATACAATCCTGCTGCACCCGGCAACGCCCACATCCGACGGCCAGAATGCGTGCGAGAGGCACCCCGCTCCTTAGCCGAGCTCTAAATCGTGCGGGTTCAGCTCCGCTCCCCGAGCCGATTCAGGTACTCGTTGTACGCGTCAAGGTCGGCATCGTCGCGCGCCTGGGTTCTGGCTGCTCGGACGGTATCCCGGCGCTGCCAGCGTGCAAGGGTGACAATCAGAACGATAAGCAGCGGGAGCTCGCCGTAGGTCCACGCCAGTGCGCCGGCCAGCGCCTGGTCTTGCACCGGATCAATCTCCCACGCAGTCGGCGCATCTGCGAAGAACGAAACAACTGGGCTCAGGGTCAAGATCATGACCAAGCCGAAAGCAGCATGGATCTGCATCTCCAGAAAGACCTCAAAGAGGCGCCCTATGTACGACGTCGGTCGCGGAAGCGGATCGGCGGACATCAGGGGCGTGGCGGAGAGGATCCCGACGGCCAGGAACGCAATTTCGAGACCGATGTGGCCGGTCCAGGTCGCTAGCAGCGCGCTGGCCGCACCGCTGAGATAGAGGCCCACGAAGCTGAAGAGAACGAGCGGCACGACGAATGCCGGGTGAAGTGCGACGCGCGCCGCTCGTGACCGGAGTCCGGCGTGCGCCACTCGGAGAACGGTACGGCCTGGACCCTGGTGCGGTGTCGCCCTCAGGAGGAGCGTGCCGGGTGAGCCGAGAACAAGTAACGGCGGAATGATCATCATCAGGCTCAGCTGTTGAAACACGAAAACAGAGAACATCCTGAGGCCGTAGCCTTCCAGGCCGGCACCGGTCACCACAAGCAGGAGCGCGCACCCGGTGAGGAAGGAGACGGTGCGGATGACCGACCAGCGACGGCCGAGGGCCCACAGCCGGATGGCACCTGCAAGATACAGGCCGGCCAGGATCAGGCCGATGATCGGCAAAACGGGAATCGGTTGCAGGTTGGGTGCGAGGAATTGGTCGATACTGGGCGGCAGGCTGGGAGTCCACACGGGCCCCTCAACACCCGCACTAGCGAACATTGCTGCGCACAAGTCGGATCGAGGCCAGGCCGGCAATGAGTACGGCCGGAATGCCCATGGCCAGCACCACCCGACCTGCAAGGTGTTGTTCGGCGAGTGGATCGGTACCCCACTCAACACTGATGACCCCATACCAATCGGGAAGAAGTGGCTGGGCGGCGCCGATGAAGCTCAGCCCGAGAAGAGCGACTGCACTCGTCACACCCGCCAACGCAAGCACGAGGCGGAGAGCGGCGCGGGGAGAATTCGGGTCCACCCCGGCGAGGGCGCGGATGAATAGAGTTCCGACGATGAGGAAATGCGCAATCATCCATTGATGGCCGACCGGGTTTTCGATCGCCCAGGCGAACAGCGGCGTGTAGTAGAAGGCGAAGAACGACCCGCCAAGGAGTGCCCCCGCCACGATGGGGTTCAGTAAAACCCGCAAAACTGAAGAACGTTGGAAGAGGACAATCCACTCTCGTCCGCCGCGGCTCCCGTCGCCTCGGGCCACGATTGCACGCAGCCCCAGGGCGAGAGGTGCACCCAGAACCAGCAACACCGGCACAACCAACGCGAGGCTGAGGTCGCCGAAAACGTGGGCGCTGACCAGGTAACTGCCATACGTGTTCGGGGCCCCATTGGTCGCGTAAAGGAGCACGCCCAGTCCGGTGACCCAGCTGAGTGTGCGCAGGGCTGGCCAAGATTCGCCGCGAGCGCGAAGGCGATGGATGCCGGCGATGTAAAGGAATATCCCGAATCCGGCCGCGAGGAGCCAGACGGGATCCACTGTCCAGCTACTGACCACGGTCTGCCAGCTCAACGGGGCGGGCAAAGATTGGCCGGTGAGGCGCTCCGCCGCGGTTACGGCGATTTTGTCCAGGATAGGCGGAGGCGTGCGGGCCAGGACCACCGCGACACCGGATGCCAGCCCCATCAGGAGGACCTCCGCCCCGACCAGCCGCCAGAACAGAGTCTCCCAACGCACCCGGCTGATGTCGGCGAGGCGTTTGAGCAGGAGCCTGCGGTGGCCGGCGCCCACTGCGCCGAGCGCGATGAGCGCCAGCATCTTGACCACGAGGAGTAACCCATAGGTGGTCGAGACGAGTTGGCTGAGCTGTTCGACACGGAGCGCAGCGCTCACCACGCCGGACACGGCGACGATGACGAAGCAGATCAGGGCGATGCTCGAGTAGCGTCGGAGCGTGATGACGAGAGTCTTCCGGTCCGTTTTGCGATGGAGGACGGCGATGAGCACCAGCCCACCGATCCAGGTCGCGGCGCCAATGGTGTGCAGCCAGATTGCCGTTGTGGCACCGGTGTGACCGCCTGCTCCAGCCGCGTGGCCCTGAAGCGCCAGCGGGACGAATGCTGCGCCTGCCAGTGCTGTGACTGCGCCGATCGCTGTCACGCCCCGCACAGCGAAACACAGGACGGTGATCCCGGCGCTCAGCAGCATTGTAGCCAGCCAGGCCTGACCGAGCCCGATATCGGTGAGGAATAACATGAACGCTTGAATGAAGATTCCGGGCGAGGACACCGGCCCCGCGAGACTCATAAAAGTGAACACAGCGCCGGCGGCGGACGTCACGGCCCACGCGCCAGCGCACCCGGCCGCGATGTCGAGCGTTCTGCCGTACAAGCTGGACACCGGGGTCAGAGCGAAGCATGCCAGCACGAGTGCGCCCAGCGTTCCGGCGCTCGACAGGTTCATCAGGACCTTCGCAAGGGGTATCCCGTAGCTGACTACCGGGCCTTCGGCGATGAGTAATTCCGGCTGCGTAGGCAGCGTGAGCAGTGTCGCGCCAACGACAGTGATCAGCGCAAACACGAGGAGCAGCGCCGGGGCAAAGATCCAGGCGATCGGCTGTCGACGCGTGACGCGCGTTGCAGTTCGCACCATCACAAGGCACCTCCCGTTCTGATGCTCAGGGTCGATTCTGTCGCGCGTCTAACTGGCGCGTCGTAAATGCACACGTCGTCAACCGAGTGGGGCGCCTCGCGCCCCCATAAACGGTTCCGGGTCGATACGAGCGCCATTGACGCGCACCTCATAGTGGAGATGACAGCCGGTGGATGCCCCCGTTGTTCCTGCCAACGCAACGACCTGGCCGGCTTGAACATTGTCGCCATTGTTGACCAAAATCTGGCTGGTGTGCGCGTAACCGGTCTGGACGCCTGAACCATGATCGATTTGGAGCCAGTTACCGTAGCTGCCCATCCAACCGGCGTAGGAGACCCGGCCGCTGCTCGCCGCGTAGATCGGGGTTGAGCATCCTGCACTGAGATCTACCGCATAGTGATACGGGTTAACCCCGGCCACGGGTTGTGACGGTCGCGGCCCAAAGTTGTCGGTAATCCGCCCGGGGACAGGGCGCGCCCAGCCCTGGCCGCTGAGCTGACCGGAATCCAGACTCGGCCCGGCCGAACCTGCGGCAACGGAGGCTGCAGCAGCGGCAGCGGCAGCCGCCGCGGCTGCAGCCGCTGCGGCCGCCGCCTGTCCGCGTTCGAAGTCGGATTCAGTGGCCGCGCGGTCCTCAACCAGCACGGCCAACTGCGCTTGGAGCGTCTCGGATACCTGCTGCTGTTCGGCAACCTTCACTTCGGCGGCCGCATTCGCCTCCGCCGCTTCGTTGAACGCAAGCTGCGCCACCTCGGCGAGCTTCTCTCGTTCCTCCAGGGCAACCTGCGCTTGGTCCGAAAGCGCAGCAGCGGCGTTCCGATCGGTGGCGGCTGTCGAGTACAACCTGTCGATCGTGTCGGAGAGTTTACTGAGGGAGCCGAGACGAGAGAGGAGGTCGTCTGACTCCTCACCGGAGAGGAACACCTGCAGGCTCATCTCAGCGCCCGATCCGCCGCCCTTGGCCATTGTTGCAGCGAGTCGCCCGACCTTCAACGTTGACTCGTCGGCCTCCGCCTGAGCTGCTTCCGCCTGGGACTCGAGAGTCGTGGCCTTCAACGCCGTAGCGTCCAGGCTGGATTGAGCGGTGTCGAATTCGGCCGATCGCCGAGTGGCGAGCTCACGTGCCGTCTGAAGCTCAGCATCCAGCCCCTGGATAAGCACGGTGATTTTGTCCATCTCGCCGCGCTTGGCCGTCTCGTTGCTTCGGGACGCTTCGACGTCCGCCCAGGACGGATAGTCCTGGGCGGCCACAGCTGGGGCAGCCGGAACGGTGGACGCGAGCAGCGCGAGTGCCGCGACTGCGGCGACGGAATGCCGAAGAGTGCGAATTCGAAAGATCATTCCCGAACAGCCCCTTCGATGGCTGCCCTGAATGCTTCTAACGTGGAGAGCTCGAGTTGCTCGCCGTTGAGGAAAAATGTCGGCGTGCCCTGGACGCCAAGTGCCGTCCCCTCACGTTGATCCTCCATCACTCGCTCGAGCACAGCGGGGTCCTGGATATCAGCGTCGTATAGCTCCAGGTCCAGGCCGATGTCTTCGGCGTAGGTGCGGAAGAGATCCGCGCGTGACTCGGGCTGCTCCCCCCATTGCGTCTGCGTCTCGAACAGTTTTGAGTACATCGCTTCGAACTGGCCCTGCCGGGCCGCGGCCTCTGCGGCCACCGCAGAATTCACCGCGTTTGTGTGGCTGGGGATCGGGAAGTAGCGAGTAACGAAAGTGACTTCGCCGTCGAACTCTTCTCTCAGGTCTTCGACGACCGGGTACACGGCCCCGCACGCTTCACACTCGAAGTCAAGGAACTCGACCACAGTGACTTTTCCATCGGCGGCGGTGCTCAGACGATGGCTGTTCTCTCTCAGAACCTGCGGCGCGGATGCCGATCCGGTGCTCGACGGCGGCGTAGGTGTGCGTGTAGCAAATAGGACAATGGCGATCATCACCGCGACACCGATCACCACACCTACGTTGATGAGAATTTTGGTGCGGGTGGACAGTGGTTTCTTCATCTCAGCCTTGGGTTTTTGTAGACGGTTACTTCGCGACACGTGAGCTCAACCAGGTGTAGGGATCGGTCGGAGTTGATCCGTTGAGTAAGAGCTCAAAATGCAGGTGCGGTCCGGTGCTTTGGCCGGTGTTGCCCACCTGGCCGACGGACTGACCGACTTTGACAGGCTGGCCCTCGGCGAGACGGAGCGAGCCGAATTGCATATGGGCGTAGAGGCTGCTGACCTTTTCGCCGTCGACGACGTGATCGATGATCGCGTACACGCCGAAGCCGGAATCTGACTCGCCGGTCTCGCGCACCACCCCGTCGGCAATCACCTGGATTGGCGAACCCTCTCCCGGGGTCATGTCGAGGCCTTTGTGCATCGTGGAGCAGCCAGCGCAGGGTGCCGCACGGGGTCCGAAGTCATCGCTGATCGGGACCCCGACAACGAAGGGCCACTGCACCGGCGAGGTGATGCTGTTGGTGAACGTTGACGACGTTCGGGTGTAGCCGGCCGCGGCGATTTCGGCGTTGCGACTGGCCTCGATCTCGGCTGCCGACGTAGCCGAGAACACATCGCTGGCGCTAATGGTCGGGGCCGGACCCGTCGCGCTAAACGTCTGGGACGGTGCGTCTTGGTGGACGTCCGGCGCCATCACGAACATTCCGGGGTTGCGCGTCACCGCTCCGGCCGGCGTGGATGTTGCGAAGAGGAGCGTCGCCGCGAAGACGGCAGCCGCGGCAGTGACCACACGAGACTTGGCGCCGGTTCTTTGCTGGGCGCGAGGCGGGCGCGAGTCTGTACCAGGTTCAGTTCTGCGTCGTGCTTGATGCTTGGTTTTCGGCGCCCGGTTGAGGGATTCGCGCCGGGTCAACGCAGGGCGGGATAAATAATCGTGTTCCATTGCTGCTCTCTGGACATGCCGAATTGACGGCAAAGGCGGTCGAAGAAAAGAACGGGCCGGTCAGTCCCACAGACGGGAGTGACGGCGTCGTTCTACGTTCGACTGACGCAGAGAACAGTGAGAGACAACGGGAGGGGCGGGGATTCCCGGCGCGTGATGATAGCCGCGAGTTGTTCAAGACCGGTGCGTATCAGTACCAGGGGCGACTGACGCATCATACGGATAAGAACGACGAGAAAAGCGATTCCGCAGGCGAATGCCAGCGCGGCGCACAGCGCCAACGCGCCGGCAAATGCTTCGTCGTTGACGGCGGAGCTGCTGGCGCCCTGGCCGTCCTCGGCGATAGCAGGCGACAAAACGCTGTTGGCAGCGGAGCTGGTCCCCGTCGTTTCGCCAGGATGACTGTTTTCAAGCGAATGCGCCAGAAGAAGTGAGATGACCGTTCCGAGCACGACGAGGAGAGTGATGATGATCCGCTGTAGTTTGCGCGTGTTGAGCGCTGCCTGCGAACTGATTACCATTTCTCTCTCCCTTCTCAACTAGCTGCCGCGCCGGTCACCGAACTGGCACATTCGACTGCACGTGGCCGATGGTCGTCTGTCCACGCGCGTTTGAACACTAACAGACACGATTCTGAGGAGTCTGCGATGGTGCGGGTGAGGTCTCAGATGGGGGTCACGAAGCCGTTGATGAGGCCTTGTAGGCGGTAGATCCAGTCGGTCCAGAGCCCGGTGGTCATGCTCGCGCCGATGAGGATGAGCACCGTCCCGCCGATGAGGTTGATGGTGCGCACGTGACGTTTCAGGAAGGCCATCGCGTCGGTGGCCCAAGAGAAGCCAAGCGCGATCAGGAGAAACGGGATTCCCAGACCCAGACAATAGAACAGGCCCAACAAAGCACCGCGACCAGCCGACGCGGTGTCGAGGCTCAGGGCCGAGATTGCGGCCAGGGTCGGGCCGAAGCACGGGGTCCAGCCCAACCCGAAGACCACGCCCAGAAGCGGAGCGCCGGCCAGTCCGGTGGCGGGTTTCCAGCGGGGGCGAATGGTCCGCTGCAGGAAGCTGATCTGGCCGATGAACACGACGCCCATGAGCATCACGAAAATCCCCAGGAATCGGGTCAAAGTCCCTTGCCAGCGAATGAGCCAGGTTCCCATGGTGCCGAAGGCAGCGCCGTAGGCGACGAAGACGATGGCGAAGCCGAGCACGAACAACGCAACGCCGAGGACGAGTCGGCGTCGGCCGCGGTCGGCGATCTCGGGGTTACCGCCGATGTAGGCCAGATAGCCGGGTACCAGAGGGAGCACGCAGGGTGAGGCGAACGAGACAAGGCCCGCGAGAACCGCGATCGGAATGGCAAGTAGTAGTTGTCCGCTGAAGACGGCTTCTCCCCAGTTCACGGCGCTGTTTCGGCGAGAGTGTCGGCAATGAGCGTGCTCAGTATCGACTGTGATTCGATTCGGCCGAGAATCCGAGCGGCTGGCCGGCCTTCGGTATCAACGACGATCGTGGTCGGTACCGCGTTCGCCGCGAACTCCCCCGCGAACGCAAGGCTGACCAAACCATCGCTGTCGATGATGGAGGGGTAGGTGACCTTGTAGGTGTCAGCGAATGCGATGGCGGTGTCAGCTTGGTCGCGGATGTTCACGCCGAGAAATTGCACTGCCTCGCCAGCGTATTCCTGGTTGATCGCTTCGAGGTCGGGTGCCTCGGCGCGACAGGGCGCGCAGGCGGCGT
>NZ_CP016284.1 GCF_001679725.1 Cryobacterium arcticum
GCCCAGAACTGTGGCAAAGAACTCCTCGCCATCGTTCGAGTTGGGATCCCTCTGCCACCACCCGTTCTGCGCGCCCACCGCTTGAATACCTATCACCAGAAACAACAAAGGCAGCAACGCGACCACAACAGCGACCACGTCAACCAGGACAATGCGTCTGACAAATTCTCTCCGACTAATCCGCACTAACACAGCCCTCTCTCGGCCAAAATCCCTAGAAGGAAACACCGGTTCGGTCATCTCAGCACGCTAACGAACTTCACCCGACGATGCCCGCACTCGCGGTCATCACGGGTTACCCATCACGCGACATCTCCCAAGTACTGCCACCGACTCTCCGGATTCAGGTTGCCGGCCGCGACGAGCTCGAGCGCACTTCTGTGATCAGCCAAGTTGTTACTAGCCCGGGGATACCGCGGCCAAACCCGTTCCCCAGCGTTAGTTGCTTCAAACAGAGGCCGACTCGACACATGAGGGCGCTTAGGCCGGTTCCGGGGGTGCGTGTTCATGGTGGTAACTTCCGCTTGCCACCACGCCCACACCTCCCGCTCCACCCGATACCGCTCCGCTCGAGCCACCAACGTCCCGGCCACGCCGAGGATCTTCGCCGCCTGGTCACGGAGATCCTGCTTGGACCTGGCCCACCCATCGCGGTGGCCCACAAGGAGCTTGTGGCGCCGAAGCCGGCCCAGGATCGTCGCGGTGTGCCGGGCAGTAACACCCAGGAGACGAGCTGCGGTCTCGACGGTGAGGGAAGGGTGCTGTTTCAGGAGGGCGTAAAGCTTGCCGGCAAGGTGGCCCAGGCCGCGGCGGGTGAAGAGGTCGTGACGTTGGTCGGTGAGTTGCGCCTCGAGCTGGGCCACGAGAGCAGCGCGGGTGTTAAAAAGCTCGGCAACGCTACGAGTGACAGCAGGCTGATCGGCGGCAGGGGGGCGGGGGTTATCTAATGGTTGTGACCGGACTGTACGTGGGGTTGTGGAAAACGTGGAGACTAGGCGCCATTCCGCTGCGTTTCCCTCGTCACTAGCCGTGACCCGCTCGACGTATCCGGCCTCCGCCAGGGCGGTGAGGGCGGTGGCCGCGGTGGTGCGTCCAAGTCCTGCCATGGGGCCCAGGTCCCGGATCGAGGCGGCGACAACGCGTTTGCCGGTCTGCAGGGTCAGGTACGCCAGGGCACGGAGAATCGTTTGCTGGTTCGACGTCGCTTCCGTCGCGCCCCACCGGCCGGGGTTGACCCGGAACCGCTCCAGCAGGTCCGCGACACCGGTGACGATGGCGTCCAGCTCCGTGAGGTCCTCCGGGGTCTTCTGCGCCGGCAGCGGGCGTTGCAGGGCCGCGTACTGCACGGCTACGTCCCACTGGCGCTCCAGACGCGCCCGGGCCTCACCGGCGCTACGGGGGCGGCGGTAGCCGCGGCCGGTGTTCTTCGTTCGGTAATGCTCCATCCCAGGTGCGTTCTTGACCGCGTGTTCGACGTCCTGGAGAGTCCAGCCGGCGTTCGCGGCCGTGAGCAGACACATGAACCCGGTCCAGGACGGGTTACTGCCACCGTCGATGGTGGCCATATGCGCGGCCCCTGCGGCGCTCAGGGCCCGGTGGCCCCGGTGCAGGGGGTTCACGGGCCCGGATGGGCGGCTCTGGTGTGCCCGCAGCGCTGGCTTGCGCTCCTCGAGCAGGCCGGCCAGGGCTGCCAGGTCGGCGGTCGTCGTTGACGGGGCCGCCAGGGTGGCCAGGGTGCCGCGGAGCACGGTGGAGTGGCTGCCGTCGCGGTGCGGGGACAGCGGGGGACGGGCGGCGCCGGTGACGGTGTTCATGAGCATGCCGAAGTCCAACTGGCTATACGTGACCTGGGCGGCTCGGGCCATGGGGGCGACGGCGGCTTTGGCTGCGCCGTCCTGGAGGGCGATCCAGAGGTGTCGGCCGCCGGTGCCGGAGGACTGGCAGACGACATGCTCGATCGACAGTTCGTCGAGCGTGCGGGAGAGGGCATCGCACTGGTCGGCGGCTTGCTCCATCAGCTCAGCGTCGACCGCACCCCGGATCTTGCCGTCGAAGTCGAAGCAGAGGAACCAGAAGAGCCCCGTGTCATCGGCGAGGTTCATCGCCCACGGCGTCGTGGGCTCAACCGGGCCAACCCGGTGTATCGAGGGGTAGTTGTTCTCGTCGATACGGCCGTACGCGTCGCGTTTCATCACCCGGACCTGGTCCCGCGGGCTAATCCGGCGCGTCAAATCCCACGCTGTCCACATTTCAGGGGACACGCCGACCGGTGACTTAGGCGCAGAAACTAGGTCATAAACGTGCACATCGGTTACTATGGGGTCACCTCCTCCTCGGAGTGGGTACGCAAAAGGCTCCGGTTCATCCGGATCTTTTGATTAGCTCGAACCTCTATCGCCGGCAAGCAGAAGAAGGTTTGAGCTACGAAACTTGGAAGGCCCGTCGCGAAAGCGGCGGGTCTTTTCGTTTAAGCGACGTCTGGGATGCGCAGCTCCTCGTCGTTGGTGTGTGGGACGGCAGGGGCGTATTCCGGCATCCCCAGCTCGCGGGCAAGGATGCCCGCGATGTAATCGCCGTAGTTGAGGCCAAGTTGCTCGGCGTTGCGCCTGATGGCGTCACCGACCGGGCGTGCTGGTTTCGTCATGAACGCGTCTCGATCGCCCTTGCTGGGTCGTCCAATGCCGTTGCGTGCCATGGGCCTATCCAACCGTAGGTTTTCGTTTAAAGAAACGACATTTGTCCGCGTGTCGCTCACTGGTCATGCTGGGTTTTTTGGTTGCTCGTTTCGGCGAGCTTCCGACGCAGTTGGGGCTTGTGGATGATCCATCGGTTGCCGGCGTGGAACGCGGGGATTTCTCCGCTGTGGAGCCAGGTGTAGATGGTCTGTTTGGTTTTGCCGAAGAGTTCCATGAGGTCGCGGTAGCTCATTTCTTCTGCGTAGTCGGCGAGCACGTCGACGGGCTCTGGAGGGCCGGGGGGTGCCTGGTTGCTCGTTGATTCGAGCCAGGCTCGGACTTCGGCTTTGAAGATGATCCAGGATCCGACGATGAGGTGTCCGGGTATCACGCCGCTTTTGAGTCGGGTGAGTACGGCGGGTTTGCCGACGCTGAGGATCTTTGCGACGTCTCCAGTGGTGAGAGTGGTGGGGAACGCGTCCCAGTAAGCGCCATCGTCCATCATGGGCGGTGTTGTTTCATAGGTGATCCGGTCAGGGTAAGCGGAGAAGCGGTCAGCTGGTCTGGTCGAGCTGGGCGCAGTGGCTGGGTTTTTGCCGTCCGTTCCCTGAACAGCATTATTCCAGCTATTTGGACCCTGATCGGGGCCATCTGTGTCAGAACACATCACGGCGGCCGCTCCGCGTGCCAGAGGCGTCGCTGTACTGCGGGCGTGGCTGTCATGAGATGTTCCGTGAGCAGGTATCTGCGGCGCAGAGGTCCATGCCAAAGAGTGCGTAGAACTCTTCCGGGTTCACGTATCCCGCCGTGGCGACCGGGCCGCCCAGGTCCATGCCGTCGGTGAGGGCGGAAACGGCCGAGTTGGTGGAGCCGGTCTTGTTGATGCGGAGGTCAAGGTGGCAGCCGGTGGAAGGGCCTTCGGTGCCCACGAGTGCGATCGGCTGGTTAGGAGCGACGGTGTCACCGACCGTGACGGAGACGTCGGAGAGTTTCATGTGCATGTAGGTGACGGAGTAGCCCTCGGGGGATTTGATGGTGACCTGGTAGCCGTCGATGTAGGTGACGGTTCCGTTGGTGATCGAGTAGATCTGGTCTCCGCACGGGTTCGGGTAGCGCTGGAGGTCCACGGCGGGGTGCCAGCTGCTAGCTCCTGCGACGGGGGAGATACGGGGGCCATAGTCGTCGGTCATGCTGTAGCCGGCGCCGAGGGGAAACACGATGGAGCCAGACGCGCAGCCGCCGCCGGCAGCACCATCACCGGTCAAAGCGGTGACGACCTGGTCGGCGGCTGTGAAGTAGGTCTCGTAGTGGAACGGGTCAGCGTTGCCTTGGACGTCGTGGGCGGCCAGGGTCGGTTCGGTAGTATCCCAGCCAGTGACGGCGATGAGGGCGGTGAAGAAGTTGGTGGCGCTGATAGTGGGGTCCATGCGGTCTTCGTAGGAGCCCCAGGCGCCGTTGGCGCGTTGCTGGAATAGTCCGCGGCTGTCGGGCCCGACAGCGTCGCCGTTATCGAGCACGGTCAGGCTGGATTCGCCCATGGCGGTCATCACGCCGATGACCTGGGCGTCTCGGCCCAGGCTCAATGTGGTGGCGGCGTTCATGATCAGTGCGGCGTTGCGCAGCTGCTCGCCGGAATAGCCGGCGACACTCCCGTCCGTGATGGTGTCTGGGTTGACCGTGCCGGCACCTCCCGTGCAAGCGGCAGCGGAGCCGCCGCCGGCGCTCAGGATCACTACGAGGAACACCGCTGCTGCGAGTACGACCAGCGGGGTCCCGATGAGTAGGAGGCCGCCTTTTCCTTTGCTGTCAGCCACGGTTAGGCCCCTGCGGGTCGGATTCGGTCAGCGAGCCACGGAGCCTGGTCGTTGGGGCGGGTGAGGCTGACGTTGTAGGGGCCGGCGTCGGTGGGGACCTGGACGATGAGGGCCACGTTCGTGGAGCCGTCCAGGATCTGTCCGGCCCCGGTGACCTGGTGCACGGGCACGTTGACCGGGTCGGTTCCCTCGTATGCGGCCGCGCCGGTCTGGGTCAGGAACGGGTAGAGCCCGTTGATCCACTCTTGGTACGCGAGATCCGGCCGGCCGAACGCGGCCACGGCATTCTGGGCAGCCTCGAGCGCCGCCGCCCGGCTGTCCTCGCCCGCTTCCGGCACGGGGGCGACCGTCGCGTCATCCGCCGGAGGCGTCGGGTTGACGCCTGTCCCTGCTGCGGATGACGGGGGTGCGGAGGGCGGTGCAGTGTCACCGGCGGCGTTGCCGGTGCTGCAGCCGGTGAGGGTGAGGAGGGCGGCGAGGGGGATCGCGGTGAGGGGGTGGCGTTTCATAGGCCGTCCGCGACGGTTGCGGTGACCTGCAGCCAGGCTTCGCGGGTGACGGGGGAGAGGGCGTCGAAGTTCAGCGTGCCGCCGTCGACGAGGGCGGGGTCGTGGGGCACGTCCAGCACGGCGCGGGTCAGTGAGGCGAAGTGGCCGTGCAGACGCCGGTTCAGTTGCGCGTCAGCGACTTTCGACGGGGCGGCGAGGACGGTCACGGCGTTACGAACTTTCTCGGCGTGGCCTTTCTCGTGCAGCCCGTCGACGAGCCACGCCGCGCTGGCGGCGGTGTCTTCACGGATGGTTGAGACGATCACGACCTGGTCGGCTGCGGCCAGGGCGGCCTCCCAGTTGGAGGCACGCATGTTGTTGCCCGTGTCCACGACGATCACCCGGTAAAAACGGCTGAGCGTCGTGTGCAGCTCGGTGAACGCTTGGTCGTCGATAGTCGATGACGCGCGGGCGTCCTCATCGGAGGCCAGGACGTCGAACTGGGTCGAGCCCTGGGCGCGCACGTAATTGTCCAAGTCGCCCAGTTGTGCGTTGCGCACATCGTTGAACCGGTCCAGATCGCGCAGCAGATCCACGGCAGTGTTCTGGTGCCGGGCCGGCTGTGCCCGCCAACCGAGGGTGCCGCGAGTTTCGTTGTTGTCCCAGGCGAGCGTGGATCCGCCGCGGTGCGTGCCGAAGGTCGCTGCGAGGAGCAGCGTCGCTGTGGTCTTGTGCGCGCCACCTTTCGGGTTGATCACCACCACGGTGCGTGGCCCGCGAAGTGAGCGTTGAACCCGTTCGATCGCGTCCCTGTGGCCCAGTTCGAAGGTGCTCGGCGAGAGGGAAACGAGGCCGCTCGTGAGGCGGCGAAGGTTGCCCTGCCACCCCATGGTGGCCGGTCCCACCTTGGCGGGCGGCCGTGACTGCAGGAAATCGTTCAACGTCGGCCGCGGCGCTGCGGCCGTCGCAGCGAGCGGGCCTGCAGGCAGCGGATTGGCGGTCTCGAGATCCCGGTGCCGTGGCGGCGTGACGACCACGGCCGCGGTTGCGTCCAAGTCGGTGAGGGATTCAACGTGACCGTCAGGGTGGACAGCGAGAAGCTGTTCGCCCAGCGAGTCACGGGTGGTCAGGCGCACCGGGCGCCCCATCTCAAGTGCCGTCCCGGTCACCAAAGCGAGAATTTCTGCGCGCACAGCCTGAACATCATTGCCCGACACAGGATGGGAGATTCCATTGATGACAACGGTGCCGGCGGTCTCACCGAACACAGTTGCCTCAATCGCCGGGAACGTGGGAACAGGGGCGGTCATAGGGTGCCTCTCTGGGCGGTCGGTGAGGTGAGCGTGGCGTCTTCGTTGTGGTGAACGAGCAGATACGTCCGGAGTTGATCCCGCGCGATTCGCCAGCTTTTGCCGATCTTCACGCCCGGCATCCGCATGGTCGGATCGCTACTGGTCAGGAGATTGCGTACGTTGCGCTCTTCAAGATTGAGAGCTCGAGCGACCTCGGTGACGCTGAGCATTTGGCCATAGGCGTGCAGCATCGAATCCGGCCAGGTCGGCGCCGCTGAGATCTCTTCCACGCTCAAGATCGTAACCGAAACAGTCCAATATGCATACAAAAGTGCAAATCAGGCTGTTTTAGGTATGATCGTTCAGTAAGAAGAGCACCCCCATCAGGGGGTGAAGGTCGTGTTATCGATTGTCGGTGCTTCTGCGGAGAATTACCGCCAACGATCGCGAAAAGGGGGGAACCAGCGAGTGACAAACACGAATCCGTGGCTCATCAGCCCGGAACACTCCGAGCAGAACCGCCCATCCCCAGCCCCGCAGAAACGACCCGACAACCGCGGCGCCACCTCACCCCAGCCCGGGATACCGGTACCGGACCAGGCCCATCAATTGCCCCGGCGCACGACGGCGGTCCAGGCGACCCTCTGGTGGCTTGGGGCACACGGCGGCGCCGGCGAGACAACGCTGGCCGCTCTCACCCCGGACACCCTTGCCGCCGACCACGCTTGGCCAGTCCCCGCCACCCCGGACACTACGCATCGCGTGGTGCTGGTGGGCCGCAGCAACTACACCGGCCTCGTAGCCGTGCAACGGGCCGCGACCGAATGGGCAGCCAACACGTTGGACAACGGAGTGCAGCTGGCCGGGATCGTGCTCATCGCCGACGCACCCGGCCGTCAACCGAAGGCGCTGAAGGACCTCGAGCAAGTCATCGCAGGAGGCGTGCCCCGCGCCTGGCACCTGCCCTGGGTAGACGCCTGGCGCCACCGCCCCGCTGCCTCCACTGAACGGCTCCCCAAAGAATTCCGTTCCCTCTTCACCGAACTCTCCCTCACGCCCCCAAGCGCTTCCCGTCCCAACTGAAAGGCCCCATATGTCCCTCTCGTTCACCGCTGTCGAACTCCTCAACGCTTTCGGCCCAGTCGTGGCGGAACTTCCCGACCCCGAACCCGTCGCCCCTCCTGGCTTCGAAGCAGTCGGCACGATCCTCGCCTGGGCAAAGTGGGTCGGCCTGATCGCGGCCATCCTGTCCCTCATCGCGGTAGCCGTGATGTTCATGTTCAACTCCCGCCGCGGCGAGGGCGGCGAACACATCAAGACATTCGTCGGGATCCTCGTCGGCGTCATGATCATCGGCGCTGCAACAGCGCTCGTCGGATTCATCTCAGGCAGCTAGACACCCGATCAAAGGAGCGACGCAATGAGCAGCGCTGAACCGAAAAGCCCATTCCGGAGCCGCGGCTTTATCGCCGCAGCCATTGTGATCGGCGTCATCGTCCTCGCCGCGATAGTCGTCCTCGTCGGAGGACTTTTCCGAGACGACAACGACACCGCGTCCGCCCCAACAGCGACAACAACGGCTACGCCCACCGTCGACGAAGCCGACGTGAGTATCTGCGGACTACCCGGGCACGACACGGAGAACACTCTCACCGCGGCACCCACAAACGAGTGGGAACTCGTTGGGACAGTAGCGGCACCAACAGACCCGAATGGCGCCGGCCCCGGCGTCGTCGACGATGGCATCCGCAGCTGCTATTCGCACACCGCGAAGGGTGCCCTTTTCGCCGTGGTCAACTATTTCGCGCTGGCATCTGATGCTCGGAATAGCTCTGCTCTCTTCGATCTCGTGGAGCCGGGGAAGGGCCGCGACGCAGCCATAGCGGCGCAAGCGGCCGAACCCATCACGTCGGCCGGCACTCGACTTCAGGTCGCTGGGTTCAGGATCAACTCTTACGACGGCCAAGAGGCCGTCGTGGACGTCGCCTGGAGCGTGACCTCACAGGGCGGCGCTCTAGTGAGCTTCCCGATGGTCATGCACTGGGCTGAAGGAGATTGGAAGATCGTTTTGACGGACGAAGGGACGTTCCCTTATACGTCGTCTGCACTCACGAATCTGGGTGGTTACCTGCCCTGGGCCGGAGTCTGACATGTGCTCAATCGGAGATCCACTCGGTTGCGTAGCAGAGGGTGTCGGGGACGCCGCCACCAAGTTCTCTCAAGACGCCGTCGAAGCGCTCACGCAACAGGTGCTTGACGGTTTCGGGAAAGCTCTAGCGTCGATTGGGACGATTTGGGTGGCCGTCCCTACCCCTGTCCTGACGGCGGGGAATGCCACAAACACAAGCCTGGATGCACCTCCTGGTGCGGACTCGTTCAGTACGATTCTCGGCTACGTGACGTACATCGGGCTCGCCCTGGCGATCTTGTCGATCATCGCCCTTGGGGCGTTGATCGCGTTGCGTAGTCGTCGGGGTGAAGGCATGCGCAGTGTCGGCACCCTCGGAATCATCTTCATCGGGATCCTGCTCATCTCGGGAGCATCAGCGCTTGTCGGCGGACTCCTGGGCTCCGTAGCACCGGAGGGGTCGTCTTCTGCGGTTGGGTTCCTGCAAAACTCGCTTTGGTACTACGTCGGAGCCTTGGCAGTGCTCTCCGTCATCATTGGTGGCATCCGGATGGCGTGGGAGCAACGTGCCCAGCCAGGCAAAGACTTGCTGCAGTCGCTGATCACTCTCATCGTCGTGTCGGGTACGGGCCTGGCGGTCATCACCCTCGGTGTTGCAGCAGCCGATGCTTTCTCGGTGTGGATCCTGGACAGCGCCACGGACTGCACGGTCTCAGAGGCTGGCACCAACTGCTTCGGGACGAACGTGGCCAACCTGCTCACTCTGGGCACAGTGATCAGCCCAGGCGTGGGCGTTATCGGGACGCTGGTCCTCGCGTCGCTGGCGATGCTGATGACCTACGTGCAGGTGGCTTTGATGGTCATTCGTGGCGGGTTGCTCGTCGTCCTGGCGGGCGTTCTTCCGCTGACAGCAAGCTTCACGAACACGCAGATGGGTAAGCAGTGGTTCGGCAAAGTCATCGGGTGGACGATCGCGTTCATCCTCTACAAGCCAGCCGCGGCACTGATCTACGCGGCCGCCTTCCAGCTCGCTAGCGCCAATCCCCTCGAGGGCGGCGAGAGTCTGTGGTCGATCTTGACCGGGCTGGCCCTGATGTTGATGGCGCTGGTCGCGTTACCGGCGCTGATGAAGTTCGTTGCTCCCATGACCGGCGCCGTCTCCGGCGGAGGCAACGCTGGCGTCGCTCTCGCGGCTGCCGGTGGTGGTGCAGTGGGTGAACTGGCATCCGGGGCTATCAAGCGGCTCGGGAGCGCGTCCAACCAATCCAGCGGCGGTGGCGGCGGTACGAGCAATGCTGCCCCCACCGGTTCTGGCGGTGGCGGTGGCCAGAAGCCGAGCAGCTCCGCGAGCCCGACTGGCTCGGGCGGCGGCGGGAAGTCCACGTCGACCGCGCCGAAACCCACGGGCGCTGGAGGCGGTGCCACGACCACGGCCTCCGGCGGAGGAGCCGCGGCTGGCGGAACTGCTGCCAGTGGCGCTGCGGCAAGTGGCGCGGCTGCAGCGGGCCCCGTCGCACCAATCATCATGGCCGCGGACAAGGCCAAAGACATCGCCAAGGCCGCCGGTAGCGCCGCGCAGGGCGCCGTGGCGGACTCAACAGGATCCAACGGATAGGTAGTGGAGCGTTTTGATGACGACTGAGAGTGCACCGCGTAGTTACGGGCACTGGACAAAACCAAAGACAGCGGGGCTGCTGGGCCTGAGCGCGATCGGCACGGCGATCCTTTTCGTCGGGGCCGGGTTCAGCGTCATCGTCACGATGACGTCCAACATCCTCAACGGCATCATCACCGCGACCGTGTTTGGCTTATTTCTGATGACCGTAGCGGTCAAAGACAAGCACGGCCAGAGCCTGCTCACCCGCGTCACCACCCAGCTGGGCTGGATGGCCACGAAGGGGCAAGGCACCCACATCTACCGCTCCGGGCCCCTCGGCCGCGCCGAGTGGGGAACCGTGCAGCTGCCCGGGCTTGCTGCGGGATCCCGGCTGACGGAGTGGCGCGACAGCTACAACCGGCCGTTCGCTCTGATCCAGATCCCGATGACGTCGGACTACACCGTCGTCGTTGGCACGGAACCCGACGGTGCCGCACTGGTAGACCGGGAGCAGGTCGATGTGTGGGTCGCCGAATGGGGCATGTGGTTGGCCAGCCTCGGCGACGAACCCGGCATCGAAGCAGTCTCTGTGACCATCGAGACCGCACCCGACACCGGCACCAGGCTGCGCCGCGAAGTCACCAGCCGGATCGACCCGAACGCACCCGAGTTCGCGAAAACCCTGCTGAACGACCTGGTCGAGCAGTACCCGGCCGGATCCGCCACGATCAAGGCCTACGTGGCCATCACTTTCACCGCTGCCGCCCGCGCCGGCGGGAAGAAGCGCACACCGGAGGAGATGGGCCGCGAGCTCGCCTCCCGTCTCCCCGGCCTCACCCAGAGCCTCTCCGCCACGGGCGCCGGCGCCACCCACCCGCTTAGCGCGCAGGAACTCTGCGAAGTCATCCGCGTCGCGTACGACCCCGCTGCAGCGCGTCTGATCGACGATGCCAACGCGGCCGGTGACACCCCGGAGTTGTATTGGCCCGAGGTCGGCCCCACAGCTCACCAGGCGAACTGGGATAGCTACCGGCACGACTCCGCGGTGTCGGTGACGTGGATGATGAGCGGCGCCCCACGGGGCAACGTGCCCTCGAGCATCCTTGCCCGCCTGCTCGCCCCGCACCGCGACGTCGCGCGTAAGCGCGTCACCTTGCTGTACCGGCCCATCGATGCGGCCAAGGCCGCAGCGATCGTCGAAGCCGACGTCAGCGCATCCACCTTCAACGTGCAATCCACGAACAAGCCCACCGCTCGCAACCTCACCGCGACCCGGGCCGCTGTCGCCACGGCTCAGGAAGAAGCGGACGGCGCCGGCCTGGTGAACTTCGGACTGCTCGTCACCGCCACCGTCACCAACCAGGCGCAAGAGGCCGACGCCAAAGCAGCGATCGACAACCTGTCCGCAACCGCGAGGCTCCGCCTGCGGATTGTTCATGGGTCTCAGGATTCCGCGTTCGCGGCCGCGCTTCCGCTGGGGTTGGTGCTGCCCAAGCATCTGCGGATCCCCTCCGAAGTTAGGGACCAGCTCTAATGCCCGCTCTCGACCCCAGCCGCCGCAAGAACAGCACGCCCAAGCGCAGGGAGGTGACCCCCGCACGGCCTGTGAAGACCGAGCGGGTGCCGGAGAAGAAACCCGCCGTGAAGCGGCCAGGGCCGCGGGGTTGGCGGGGCCGGGCACGCGGGGAGGCGAGCGTTATCCAGCCCGTCGACGAATGGCGCGGCACCACCGTCCAGGTATGCGGGATGCACCCGTTCTCCGTGGGCACCGGAACACCCATGATCGGGGTGCCCCTGGGCCTGCAGCTGTTCACTGGAGCGACCGTGTGCGCGGACCCGATCTCTTGGTTCCAAGACGCCGGCCTCATCTCCAACCCCTCGGTGTTCGTGCTGGGCCTGCCCGGCCTGGGCAAGTCCACGCTGGTGCGCCGGATGGCTGCCGGCGGCGCTGGCCTGGGAAACCTGCCGCTGGTGCTGGGCGATCTGAAGCCCGACTACGTGGACATGATCCGCGCCCTCGGCGGCCAGGTCATCACCCTGGGCCGTGGCCGTGGCCACCTGAACATCCTCGATCCCGGCGAAGCCACCGCGGCCGCTGAACGGCTGCGGCTGGCCGGGAAGGAGAAGGAGCGCCAGATGGTGCTCGCCGACGCCCACGGGCGCCGGCAAACGATGGTGTCGGCGCTGCTGACCATCCTGCGGAAGGAACCACCGTCCGCTCGGGAAGAATCAATCATCGACCGGGCCCTCAAGGTACTCGATGACCGCAATGAGGGTATCCCTGTGCTTGGCGATCTGCTCCGGGTCATCCAGGAAGCACCCGCGGAGGTCCGAGCGGTTGCCTTGGACCGTGGCGAT
Source organism: Cryobacterium arcticum (assembly GCF_001679725.1). Classification (NCBI taxonomy): domain Bacteria; kingdom Bacillati; phylum Actinomycetota; class Actinomycetes; order Micrococcales; family Microbacteriaceae; genus Cryobacterium; species Cryobacterium arcticum. The sequence goes on from NZ_CP016284.1 coordinate 12,353, forward strand.
GACGAAAGGTACAAGCGCATCACCGAAGAACTCGAAGCATCCCTCATCAGCCTCACCACCGGCGGCAGGCTCGGCGAGATCTTCTCCCACCACACCGACGTGCCCATGCGGCGGGACCTTCCCGTCGTCTACGACGTGTCCTCCATCGACGACTCCGACACGGACATGCAAGCCGCGATCCTCCTCGCCTGCTGGTCGGCTGGGTTTGGCACCGTGAACATCGCCAACGCCCTGGCCGACGCCGGCTTGGAACCCCGCCGACACTACCTCGTCGTCCTCGACGAGCTCTGGCGAGCCCTCCGCGCCGGGCAAGGCATGGTCGACCGGGTCGACGCCCTCACCCGCCTCAACCGGCAACGCGGCGTAGGCCTGGCCATGATCTCGCACACCATGAGCGACCTCCTGGCCCTACCAACAGAGTCCGACCGGATGAAAGCCCGCGGCTTCGTCGAGCGAAGCGGCATGGTCATCGCCGGCGGTCTGCCCGGCGCCGAAATGCCCATGCTCACCAGCGCCGTGCCCCTCTCCCGTGCGGAGCAGGAACTCCTCACCTCCTGGCAAGACCCTGGCGCCTGGGACACCGGCGCCGGCCGCGAAGCGGAACCGCCCGGGAGAGGGAAGTTCCTCATCAAAGTCGGCGGCCACCCCGGGATCCCCGTCAAGGTCGAACTCATCGAAACCGAACGCGCCATCAACGACACCAACAAGCTCTGGCACGCCCAAGAATCCTTCCCTGAACCTGACGAGTCCAACCCCGTCATCGGCCTGGTCAGCACCACGCACGACACCCAGGTCGAAAGCATCATCAGCGAGGAAGAGGGTGCAGCGTGAGCGCATCGAACCGGCGAAACCAGAACCAACTGGACGGGCAAACAATCCTGTTGATTGTGGCTCTCGCCCTAGTCACCGTGACCCTCGGCACAACCTGGTTGGCCGTCACCTGGGGCTCCCACATCGACAATGTGAACCCGGGTATGACCAGGGACCCGTTCAACCTGTTCTTCGGCCTACTCGGCGGCGAGCTCGTCTGGCCCGAGGCGGGGACGTGGATCCTCCTGGCCACGCTCGCCGTGCTGCTCGTGCTCGGGGTGCTGTTGGCCGTGGGAGTCACGCGGGCACGGCGTCGACGCAGCAACGTCGACGGCGCAGCAACCCACATGGGTAAGGGCCGCGATCTGCGCGCCCTCTCGACAGTCGGAGCGAAAGCGACGGCAGAGCGCCTCGGCGTCACCGACTGGCTCGGCGTGCCGATTGGCATCACCGTCGCCGGCCGGCGGAAGCTCTACGGATCCCCAGAAGACATGCACGTCGACATCTGGGGCCCCCGCACCGGCAAATCCACCAGCCGCGCCATCCCCGCCATCCTTTCCGCCCCCGGCGCCGTCCTGAACACCTCGAACAAACGCGACGTCCTCGACGCCACCCGCGACGTCCGCGCCGCGAACGGTGGCCGCGTGTGGGCTTTCGATCCGCAGCGCATCGCGCTCGAGGAACCCACCTGGTGGTGGAACCCGCTGAGCTACGTCACCGACGACGTGAAAGCCGCCAAACTCGCCGAGCACTTCGCCACCGGCTCCCGCGCCGGAGACGCCCGCGCGGATCCCTATTTCGACAACGCCGGCCAAGACCTCCTCGCCGGGTTCCTCCTCGCAGCCGCCGTCGCCGGCCTACCGATCACCAAAGTGTTCACCTGGACCACCACACCTGGCGACGAAACCCCCGTCGACATCCTCCGCGAACACGGCTACGACCAAATGGCCGACGCCGTCGACGGCCAAGTCAACGGCGAATCCCGCCGCCGCGACAGCGTCTACGGAACCGCCGCACAAATGGCCTCCTGCCTCAAAGTGCGAGCCATCGGCCAATGGGTAACACCCCTCAGCGGCAACACGGCCACGGACACTAGGCCCCAGTTCGACCCCCACGCGTTCGTCCGCAGCACCGACACCCTCTACAGCCTCTCCAAAGAAGGCAAAGGCACCGCCGGCCCCCTCGTCACAGCCCTGACCGCGGCGGTCGTCGAAGCCGCCGAAGAACTGGCCACAACACAGCCCGGCGGGCGCCTGGCCACCCCAATGCTCGGCGTGCTGGATGAGGCAGCGAACGTGTGCCGGTGGCATGGTCTGCCCGACCTGTACTCCCACTACGGCTCCCGTGGGATCGTGCTGATGACGATCCTGCAGTCCTGGTCACAAGGCGTCGAAGTCTGGGGACGCGACGGCATGCGCAAACTCTGGTCCGCATCCAACATCGCCGTATACGGCGGCGGTGTCAAAGAACCCGAATTCCTTGGTGAGCTGTCCCAGATGATCGGCGACTACGACAAGCACACCACCTCAACCAGCGTCGGGCGCGGCAACCGGTCGACCTCGCACCAGGTGCAACGAGAGCGCACCCTCGACATTGCAGACCTCGGCGCGCTGCCCCGCGGCCGCGCCATCGTGTTCGCCTCCGGAGCCCCCGCCACACTGATCGAAACCGTTCCCTGGATGAAAGGCCCGCACGCCGAAGCAGTCCGCGCTTCAATCGCCGCGCACGACCCGGCGAACCGTGCGATCCCCGCAGGCCCTGTCCTGAACACGTCGACCCGACCGGAGAAGGCGCTGTGAGCGAGTTCGACGACTTCCGGGACGACGACACCGAGTCCGAGCCGGCCGAAAAGGAACCCGAGCTGTTCTACGGCTCCACTGACGAGTTCGTGCGTGAACGCCTGATCCATATTTATGCGCGCCGTGTCGGCGGCGGCAACGCCAGCTTCCGATGGGCGGCCGACTGGTGGAACTACTCCGAAGCCATCGCCCGCCTCGAGGCGCTATGGCGCGCCTGGGAACACCTCCGCCTCGACGGCGCAATAGGATCCAGCGCCTGGTGGATTGAGCATGCCGACCACCACATGCCCATCCTCCTCAGTACCGAAGGCCCGTTCGCGAAATCGGAGGACTCTAACCGGGCCGGCGAACCCCTGCCGTACACGGCGCCGCCGGAGGGCCTGTTTCCCGATATGAGGAACCAGATCTGAGGCTCCGCCTGGACGGCTGTTCGGCAGTGGTCGCCAGTAGACTGGGGCCCTCGCCGTAGGGGCGAGATAACGCAGGCTGCCAATAGGAGGCAAAATGAAGAATCTGAGCACCATCGCACAGCGACTCGCCGACGAGATCCGGACCCAGGACTGGAGCGACGCACACAGCCGCGCGGACGGCGCCCGTCACGATCGTTCTCTTGACCGCAAGGGTGGCGAACAGCTCAGCCCGGACGAGTCAGCCCTCGTACGGATGAACGTCATCTGGGTGGTCGGCCAAGCCCTCGCGGAGGACGACCCCAACTTCAACGTCCGCGCATTCGCTGAAGCTGCCGGGGCAACCGACAAATGGCTCTACAACAAGGACGGGCGGCCGAACCGCGGTATCGAAGCAGGCCTTCGCGCGACCGCCGAGTAGACCGCACGCGTTCAGACCTCAATGCGCGCACGCTAACGAGCAGACAGAAGAGGGACCAGGTGCCGCCTGGTCCCTCTCTTCGTTCTCGCGCCGATCACTCAGCGCGACAAGCCCCCCCGGGTGCGTTGCTGAGCTGAGGTGCTTTTCGACTTGCGGATCTTGGCGGCTCCGCCGTGCCGAGCCTCGACGGCTTGACGGGGATGCTGCGCGTTCTCGCCTTCCGCGAGGAGCCGTGCAGCGATTGTCTTCTGATCGATGCCCTTATCTTCGAGGCTGGCCGCGAACCTGTGTCGGCGTTCTGCACTGTCGTATTCCTGGGATCCCTGCTCCCGTTCAGCCGCACCAACCTTGGACTCTGTCCAGTCCGGGTTTCGGCGGATGATGTCGTCGAATTCCTCACTGGTCGTCCCTGCAGGTTCTGCTGCTGCGCTCTGCTCTTCCGATTCTTGGGCCTCGCGGTCGCGTCGGTCGGCCTGGGCAAAGAGCAGTTGGCTCGCGGCGAGTTCTTCGCCCGACCTGGTGCGCTCGGCGGCCGCTTCGGCACGGTCGCGCTCAGCCTGACTGAGGGCCGCAGCGACGGCTGCAGCGTCGGCGCCGGGCGCGTCCACGTCGATGTCGTAGCGCTGTCGCACTTCCTGTTTGATCGTGTCAGCAGCGCCGTGGGCGACGTCGTCGAAGTCGCGCCAGGCGGTGGCGGTTTCGTGGACAGTGGCAATGTCCTGCGGGTTCGCGTTCTCCCACCAGTCCGAGTGCTGAACAGGTGCCAGGCTGGCGCGCATGGCTCCGCGTTCGGCTTCGAATCGTGCCGTGAGCTCGCGTGCTTCCTGCACGCTGTCGGACTCGCGTTGGCGGGCGAGTTGCTCGCGGAGCCGGGCGATGCGTTCCCCGAACTGAGACGCGACAGTCAGTGCCACGCGCAAGGAGTCGTCGAAGGTTTCGCCGACTCCGTCTGTTTCCTCGGCCATGATGCTGCTCCTTCTACTCGCGTCCGCGACCGTCCCGCTCACGCGGCGTCGACGGGGTCTTCGGCTTGTGGGGGGTCAAAATTGTCGGGATCGGCGAGCCAGCTCGGGGGGAGGCAAGCCCCTCGGTGGCACGCCGCATGACGTCCGGTACATCCGCTGTGCGCGTGCCGGCGTTCGGTGCGCCCGTGGTCGGCACCGGGGGAAGGCGGTCGCTCATCGCGGCGAACTGCGTGCGCATCATCGCCGCCACCTGCTCCGCCCGGCGGGCATCGCCCAACGCAGTGTGCATGTCCAGGATCGCCACCGACACCCGGCCGAGCTGGCGCAGCATGATCGCCTGCGCCATCGTGTCCTGACCGCCGGCCACCGCGGCAGCCTGCATCAAGATCATCGCCGCGTTCGCCCCCGAACCCAACTGCACAGGCTTGGGCCGGGACTGGTGTGCCCGCAGATGCGCTGACCGTGCCAGCTCACGAGACGTCTGGGCGAGGGGCCCGGGCGTTGCCTCAACGCGCTGCGACCAGGCAGCGAACACCCCGGACGTTTCACGGGCGACGTGCGCCCACGTGGCCCGGTCCGACACCGGGACGTCCCGCAGCTGCTTGCGGAGCTGCCCGATCTCGTCGCTGTACTGCTTCCACATCTCCGGCGACGGCGTCGTCTCTTCCCGGCCCGGTGCCACCGGCCGGTACTGCCACGGGTTCTTCGCCGTGGCACGCCACTCATCAACAGCGCCCTGTGCCGACTCCGGGCTGTCCGGCCACCCCTCGCGCAGGCGCGGCAACGTTAGATCACGGGCCAGTCTCCCGCCGCCGTACCAAATCGGTTTCTCCCCAGCCTGCGGCCGTACGGCAACGGAGTAGCCGGCAACGACATCGTCACGGCCCGCGGCGAAGCGCGGGCGGATGAGCACGCCGCCACGGCGGAGGCGGCGCACGAACTCGCCCTCCTCCACCGACGCGGTCGCTGCAGCTCGGACCGTGCGCTCCATCTTGTGCGCGTCGATCTCGACCCGGTTCGTGCGGGTCGCGCGCTCGCGTTCGGCCGGCTTCACACCGCGCTCGCCCAGACCCTGGCCGCGGCTCTCCAACTGCTCCAGACCGTACTCACGCTCCAGGTCCCGGCACACGTCCTGAGCCCTCTTGAAGTCGTTGTGAGTGCTCGCCTTGGTGCCATCCTCACGGACCAACGACACCGCCAGGTGCACGTGATCGTTCCCGTTCGTGGACAGCCCATGCCGCACCGCCACCCACCGGCACGCGGCCTTGCCGCTGGCCTCGGTGAAGCCCATCCGGTCGGCGAAGTCCTGCGCGATCGCGCCCCACTTCTCATCCGACAACTGGCCCTCTTCAGCGCGCAGCGACAACGAGCAATGCCACACGTCACCGGCGACCCGCTTACTCGTCACCGCACCCGTGGCAGGATCTGAATCCTTCACCGTGCGCAGCACCTCAACCTCAAACGCGCGACGCGGCGCATCCAAGCTCTTCGCGATCGCCAACGCCGTATCACGGTCCAAAACGCTGTACCCGTGCTGAGCCATGATCGCCGCATCCCCGGCAACCAGGTGCTGTTCCTCATGCTCGTTAGACCGGCCCTCACCCGCCAGGTACACCAGGAGTCCGCCCATCTGACCGCCCCGGCTGATGTTCGGCATCATGAGTCAGCCAACCTGTCGATGACGTCCTCAACCTTGACCGACAACGCACGGTACTCAGCAACCACCGCGGCCGCGTCGGCCGGGAACTGGCCCTCGGTGTTGGCGTACTTCGCGAGCTGGTTGACGTTGTTCGACACCGTCGCCATCAGCCGGGTCAGCGTGAAGATCTCCGCAATGGCTTTCTTACGATCCGTGTTCGTCTCGATGTTCGCATTCATCGCCGACTCAAACAAAAACCGGGGAACCGTGACATCAGCAACGACCGCACGGGCCCGCAACTGAGCATCTTCCTCAGCCGTCACGTAGACCCGGTAGCTCTTGTCCCGCCCGCCCTCGACATTGGCTCGACGCTGACGACCAAACAAGCGCCGCTCGCTCTTATCCGTCATCATCTCGCCTCCCCCTAGGCCCAGCGCAGCGACCCCGAAAACCTCGGGGACATACGACAAGTATGCCAATTCGAACGCCCGCCGTCCAGAATTCAAGCCAGTTACCACCGGTAAATGTATAGCTTGCTCCAGATCGGCACCGCCGGAATGGCTCACGCTCTCCGTAGGCGCAGCCTCGAGCCGGAACGACACTTGAGGCTCGGCATCGGCCGGGTCTGCCTGTTAATCTGAGGGCATGAACGACTCATACACGACCCCAGACGAAGCCGCCGCACGAGCCCGCGCCATCCTCGAAACCGACGTCGAGACCCGCGTTGAAGCCGTCCGCGTCGCAGCCAACGCCGCCCTCGGCTACGACGCCGCTGAAGCCCGCCTCAAAGAGGCCGCAGCCGCATACGAACGCTCCTGGAACGCCGCCCGCACCGCCGGGTGGACCGAACGCGACCTCCGCGCCGCCGGCGTCCGAGCGCCCAACCAGAGCACACCGCGGACCCGCAAGCCACGCACCACGACTGCCGCATCGACGCCCAAAACTGAGGGGTAGCCTTCGGCTCTGAACTGATCAAAGAAGCCTCGTCGACCACTGGTCGACGAGGCTTCTTTGCGACAACTCCGTTGCCTTTTGCGATCTGATCGTACGCACCATTCCTCTCTGCGCAAGGGCTTTCGCGGCATATCCTCGCTGCGCTGCGGTATTCCACGGTCCCTTGCACATTCACCCCTGGCGCTGTCTCAAGGTCTTCGCCAAAAGGCAATGGGAGATATGAAAAGAGGACCCACCGATGCCAGCACCACTCACGGTCTACACACTGCCGAACTGCATCCAATGCACCCTGACCAAACACGCTCTCGATGAAGCCGGCCTAGCCTACGAGACCGTCGACCTCACGCACGACCAGGCCGCCGTCGACCTGGTCGCACAACTCGGCTACCGATCCGCACCCGTCGTGACCGTCGGCGCCGACCACTGGACAGGATTCAGACCGGACAAGATCAACGCCATCGCCGCAGCGCGCGCCGCCAACACGCCGGTGCTGAAGGAGGAGAACGAGTGATCAAGCCGCTGCCCGTCTCGCCTCTCATGACGCCGGGCGAAGTATGCACAGCACTGCGCATCGACGCCGACACCCTCGACCAGTTGCGCACCACCGACAAGCTCAAAACGTTTGCCATCGACGCAGACCTCATCCGCTTCGACCGCCGCTCCGTGCTGGCCTTTACCCTCGGTCAGCCTGGCAGATGACACACCAGGCCTGGGATGACCGCCAACCAATTGGCCAACAAGCTGTTGGCCAATTACCTGGTACCGGATGCCTTCAAAGATGCCTGTCGGTTGTTCAGCTGTACGGCGCTGCGCGTGTCACAGGTTCATCGTTTCTCTGATCATTGCTGTGGCCTCATGGAGGCTGTAGCGCTGTTCGAGGATGTCCAAGATGGAGTCCTCATCCAGTTCTGGACCATATCTCCCAGATCTCGCGGCCATCTCTCGGATAGCCCTCAGAGCCAGCTGGGGATTCATTTCGACAGTGTCCCGACAGAACACTCGGGCACTCAGGATCTTGATCTGCGGAGGTATCCGATTACTTGGGAAATCCTTCGCGTTCTCGGTCACGATCGCGCCCGCTTTCGCTAGGACCGCAGCGGCGACCACGTGCTCATCATCGATATCGGGGAGATCAAAAGTGCCCTCCAGCGGCTCCCACCCCTGAGTCTCAGCGTCCGGGAATATGAGACGCATCTGCCGCACCAAGGCGGCCGCTCGCTGTGCTGCTTCACCATCGCTCAGCTCAGGTCCGCGCTCAATAAGCTTCGCAGCCTCGTTACGCTCGACCTCGTCCAAGACCGCGCTACTCCACGCAGGCGTATACGCCTGCTCAATTGCGAGGGAAAGCAGGAAGTCCCGAAGCGTGCTGGGCCACAGGACGCAGCTATCTAAGAGGGCAGTAAACACTCGCCTAGTCTGTCAGTGCCCCAGCCCTCGCCCGACGCTGAGCGCCCAAGGCACGCCGAGTCTGGCGCGCCCGATCCAAGATCTCCTCAACAGGAGTCTCGTCATCAAGAGTCGACCGCATCTCCTCGAGCGCGTCATATTGCTCTTGACGACGTCGATCGCGAAAAGCCATCACATCAACGAGGAGCACTCTTCGATGAGTGCCAACTCGCTCAAACGGAAGCTTCTGCTCATCAAGCAGCTTCACAAGCGTGGGCCTACTGATCCCAAGGAGATCCGCCGCCTGCTGAGTTGTGAGCGTCTTCGACTGCGGCACAATACTCACCGCAAGCCCCCGCTGCATGGAGTCAATTACCTGCAGGAGCACCCTATGAATCTCTTCTGGGATCTCGACCTGGTCACCCGTTGCGGCGCCGGCGAGAAAGTAACGCGGGATAGGGGCCTCTCGACCGGCAGCCTCGTGCGCCGCGAGAAAATCGTGCACCCGGGCGACACCAGCCAGGTCGTCGCCTACGTATGTCTGTTGGCTCAATGCCACCGCGTTGCTCATAATTACTCCCTATTCGCAAGAAACGTAACACACTTGCGTATATTTTGACTGATAGTGATCGCTGGCCCGGGCCAAATCTGGAAATAGTGCAGGCTCCTGGAGTCCGCTACTTGCCGGGAGGCATACATATGCTGAGTTCACGCACCAACGAGCCTTCGAGGGAACCCCATGAACGTCCAGAACCCGACAGAACATGCCGCGTGGGAGTCTCGAGTCAGCCGCATGGCCGACGCCGCAACATTGTGGAAGCAAATGTTCCAAGGCGCACCACCGACTGTTGAGACAGGAAGTGCCCTTGACGAAGACGATGCATCTTTTCAGGGTCTCAGCCTTTCTACTCTCGTCGGGTACAGCCTGGCCGCGGCGACAGAGCATCTGGACTTCGCGCTCACCGTCATGAAGGAGACCAGCACCTTGTACCCCACGGCGTACATGACGGTGCTGCGCACGTCGCTTCTTGCGGGATCTCACGCCGCATGGATTCTTACCCCAAACGATGGCGCGACACGACAGTTGCGTGGGCTCCAGTTTCTTGCTGACGACTTGCGAACTCAACTGGTCATGGTGCGCGGCGCCTTTGCACCGGCAGGTGCAGCGCAGTCAGCAAAGAACGAATTGATCGCGCAGATCATGGATCGTCAGCGACAACTCCACCCCATCGCGGATGCCCTGAATTCGGGGCTGCAGGTGGAGAAGTGCCAGATTAACAACACGGGCATCATCGAGATCGTCGCACAGGCCGCGCATGACGAGGACTTAGCCCGGGGCGGCGTGAACCATATCTGGCGTAGCGCCAGCGCCGCAGCTCACGGCTCTCGCGGGTTCGCGACGATGCGCCTCAAGCAGAACGCCATCGTCGAAGGCCCGACGGGTGGCAGATACTCTCTCCTGCGTGGCGACCTTGTCAACGACATTGGTCCCGCCGCCGCATCCGCCACCCTTGCTCTCAGCTACGCCTTCAAGATCTTCGATCAGAGGCGGCTTGTAGCTACATAGCCCGCTGAACATGGTGCGAATCAAGGAAACGAGGCACATTCGAAGGCCAGATCTGTGACTTTTGGCGCTTTATGGCGGCGTTCTGTGATCGCTATTTGTCGCACCCACCTGGTTGCCGGCGCTGGCTCAGAGCTGGTTGTCAGCGTCCGCATCCCATGGGTTTAGAGACAGATAGGTAACGAGACATCGGAACATTCAGGGAGTTCCACTTAGTTGGCCGCCAGACCATCACCAGCTATCTACAGACACGGTGAGTGCAGGCTATTCAGACCCGTCCGCGGGTACAGATCGGGATCGCCGAGCGTCTGAGAGGTGCTCTCGCGACGAGGACGCGGGCGGAAGGGATTAGGAGGTGAGGGCGCTCTCGAGCTGCTCTGCCGACAGCGCGTACTCGATGGCCATGATGCTGGCGCCGACCACGCCGGCTTCCCCGCCCGTCTTCGACTGCACGATCGTGAGGTTCTGCGTGGCCAATGGCATCGATCGTGAGTAGACGACTTCACGGATGCCGGCGAGCAGGTGCTCGCCGGTCTGCGCGAGAAGCCCGCCGATGACGATGACTGACGGATTGATGATGCTCACGCACATGTTGAGCACTTCGCCGATGTCGCGCCCGGCCTGCCGCACGGCCCCGATCGCGGTCAGGTTTCCCGCTTGCACCAGGGCAACGATGTCTTCGGTCGAGTCGGCCTCGACTCCCTTTGTGCGGATTGCGCTGGCAATTGCTGGGGCGCCTGCAATGGCCTCGAGGCATCCGATGTTGCCGCAGCGGCAGGCGATTCCTGCCGCGCGGCTGACGGCGATGTGTCCGATGTCACCGGCAGCACCTTGGGCGCCGCGTTGCAGCTTGCCGCCTCCGATGATCCCCGAACCGATGCCGGTCGCCGCCTTGATGAAGATCATGTTGTCCGACGCGTCGGTTCTCACCGCTCGTTCACCGAGCGCCATGATGTTGACGTCGTTGTCGACGAGTACGGGCACTTGGAAGGTCTTCCGGATCTCCGCGGGCACGTCGAAGCCGTTCCAGCCGGGCATGATCGGCGGGTTCGACGGTTTGCCGGTCTCGTGCGCGACCGGGCCCGGCAGGCCGACACCGATGGCGACGAGCTCGGACGGCGACCTGCCGGCGGACTCGAGAAGATCCGTCAGGGTGTGTGTGAGGCAGTCGAGGGCGGCGATGGGCCCTCGGGAGATCTCGAGTCTCTCAGTCTTCTCGGCCAGGATGCGGCCGGAGAGGTCGGCTATCGCCATCGTCGCGTGGGTCGCACCGAGGTCGGCTGCGCCCACCACTCTGGCGCGCGGATTGATGGCGACGCGTGCGGAAGGGCGCCCACCCGTGGAGACGGCATCTTTCACCGGTTGGACGATTCCGAGTTCGATCAGGGCGTCTACACGACTGCCGATCGTCGAACGCGAGAGGCCGGTCTCCATCGCCAGCTCCGCTCGTGTACGAGGCTGGCCGTCTCTCAGCAATTGAAACAGCTCACTGATGCCGAGGCTCGTTGCTCCTGCCATTCCCACTCTTCCTGGTGTGCTGATGCGACACCCCCGTCGCACCTCGATCCTAAGCGCAATCATTACCGATCTTTTTACAAATATTGACAAAAGTTGCGTAGATGTTGTCAGATAGACACATGACAACGAACGTCAACCTTCTTTCCGCAGAGCCGCTGGGTGTGGCTTTCGTCGGCGGCGGTTTCATGGCAGCGGTGCACAGCCGGGCTTCACGAGCTACTGGAGCCCGCTTCCTCGGCGTCGCCTCCTCCACCGTTCGAAGCGCGGAGAATGCCTCCGAGCGCCTCGGTCTGGGCCCGGCCTTTGCTTCGGTGGAGGAACTGTTCGCCGATCCAGCCGTCGATGTGGTGCACATCTGCACGCCGAACGCCACCCACTTCGCCTTCGCCCAAGCCGCCCTCCGTGCTGGCAAGCACGTCATCTGCGAAAAGCCTCTGGCCACCAGCGCGGCCGATGCCGATGAGCTCGTTGCTCTTGCCGCCGACACAGGGTTGACGGCCGTCGTGCCCTTCGCCTACCGATTCCACCCGATGGTGCGAGAGGCACGAGCTCGCGTACGCAGAGGTCTCGCCGGCCGGGTGCTCTCGGTGCAGGGCACCTACCTGCAGGACTGGCTGCTCTCCAAGGACGACGATGACTGGAGAGTCGATTCGCAGATCGGCGGCCCGTCGAGGGCATTCGCCGACATCGGATCGCATCTGTGCGACCTCATCGAATTCATCGTCGACGACCGGATGCAGCGGGTGACCGCAGTGAACAAGACGGTCTTTCCGCGACGAGGACTGACCGCGAAGGTTGCCACAGAAGACATCGTCTGCGTATTGTTCGAGACACAGGGCGGAATCGTAGGCACGCTCACCATCAGCCAGGTTGCCCCCGGGCGCAAGAACAGGCTGGCTCTCGAAATCGGGGCATCGATCGAGAGCCTTGTCTTCGACCAAGAGAACCCCGAAAATCTGTGGATCGGCCGCCGTAAGGGGTCAGAGCTCTTGGTGCGCGACCCCGAACAATTGGACCCGGATGCCGCTCGTCTCTCTGTGGTACCGGCTGGACATCCCCAGGGCTATCAGGATGCGTTCAACGCTCTCGTCTTCGACGCGTATTCAGCAGTTCGTGGCGCTGAACCCGACGGGCTGCCGGTCTTTGCTGACGGTCGCAGGTCGGCCGTGCTGACAGAGGCGATTCTCGAGTCGCACCGCCTGAAGACCTGGGTTGACGTTTCCGCCGACCTGTCTCGTCCGCCGACCGAGGATGCTGCATCTTTACGCCCGGATGACGTCGTCAAGACACCGCACTCGTCTCTTCATTCCGTTCCAAATCCACCCCAGAAAGGATCAGCCCATGCTGAACATCACTGACCACGAGGGCAACCCGGTTACCCACGGCCGCGCAACGGTGAACGGAGTGCGTCTGCACTACGTCATCGCAGGAAAGGGTGAACCGCTCGTTCTCGTGCACGGCGTGCCGAAGACCTGGTACTACTGGCACCGCATCATCCCGATCCTGAGCGAGTTCTACACCGTCATCGCCCCCGATGTGCGCGGCTTCGGCGACTCGTTCCGCCCCAAAGACGGCTATGACATGGAGACCGTCGCCGACGACATCGTCGCCCTGGTCGGCGAACTCGGCTATGACCGCTTTCGGCTGGCCGGTGAGGACTGGGGCGCTGCGTTCGCCTACGCGATCGCAGCGAAGTACCCCGAGAAGGTGCAGAAGCTCTCGTACGGCGAGATGCTACTGCCTGGCTTCGGCCTCGAGGAGTGGTCGAACCTCAGCGCCGAGAACGTGAAGAGCAACCACTTTCTGTGGCACGTCAACTTCTTCCACGTTCGCGACATTCCGGAACTGCTCATCACCGGTCGCGAAAAGCTCTTCTGGGAGACGTGGATGAAGAACGAGACCTATGACCCGGCGGCGATCACGCCCGACTGCGTCGACGAATGGGCTCGCACGTCATCGGCTCCGGGCGGTCTTCGGGCGATCTTCGAGGTCTACCGCGAGACCTTCAAGAACATCGAAGACGACACCCGGTGGGCCCAGACCAAGTTGCCGATGCCGGTTCTCGCCGTCGGCAGCGAGTACTTCATCGGCACCGAGGTCAAGAACCAGATGGAGCGCGTCTCCGACAACGTGACCTATGTACAGCTCGACTGCGGACACAGCATGGCGCTCGAACGCCCCCGTCAGCTCGCCGACCACCTCATCGAATTCTTCAAAGACTGAACTCTGCCGATCAAAGGAGATCGCCCATGGCACTGAAAAAAACCATCCGCTACGCCGGAGTCGTGGCCGGTGCGGCCGCGCTCACGCTGGCGTTCGCCGGCTGCACTCCCAACTCGGGAAACCCGTCTTCGTCGGGAGCTGCCCAGGCAGACAAGACGGTCATCGACCAGTTTCTGCTCGCTCCGTCCGACGCAACCGTCTTCACGGCGAAGACGGCGAGTTCGGCCGTGACAGGCCCGATCTCGGGTGGGCAGGTCTACCTGCCCTACACCGACGTTCTGCCTCTTCCCGACGGCCCGGTGGGCGACCCGAGCAAGACTTATACCGTGTGCTTCTCGCAGGCCCTGACAGGGTCGACGTGGGCCGTCGAACAGCAGGAGAGTGCCCAAATCGAGGCGGCGAGACATCCGAATGTCAAAGTGCTCTACTACAACACGAACAATGACCCTCTGAAGCAGGTTGCCGACGTCGACTCGTGCTTGGCCCAGAAGGTCGACGCGGTTGTCATCTGGCCGCACTCCGTCGAACCGTTGACACCCGAGATCGAGAAGGTCAAGGCAGCCGGAACGGTGGTCGTGGGTATGGAGCGCACCGTCGCCACTCGCGACTACGACTCCTGGGTGTACCTCGACAACGCGCAGGCCACTCGTGACCTCGCCAAGGCGGTCGGCGAGAAGCTCGGCGGTCAGGGAACGGTCGTCGAAGTGGATGGTGCGATCGGATCGTCACCGCAGATTCTCCGCCGGGCGGGCTTCGTGGACGCTCTCAAGGAGCTCTACCCGAACATCACCGTCGAGTTCACGGCCCCGACCGACTACAGCCGGGGGCAGGGTTACAAGGTGACCCTCGACTACCTGCAGGCGAACCCGGACAAGAAGATCGATGCGTTCTACTCCGAGTACACCGAGACCGGTTTCGGTGTTGCCCAGGCGCTCAAGGACTACAACAAGAGCGACATTCCCCAGTACTCGATCGTCGATGGTCAGGCGGCGGTGCAGGGAGTGCTCGACGGAACGTTCGAAGCTGTCGCGCCCTGGAACCCTCTGCACGGTGACGTGGGTCTTCGTGCTGCGTTGTACCACCTGGTCGGCAAGGACGTGCCGCAGAACATCCTTCTGCAGCAGCCACCGCTGATCACGAAGGAAAACGCCCAGGAGCAGCTGCAGCAGACCTGGCCCGGCTGAGACACTCATGACCATCACGAGAACCGATGATGCCCGGGAGGGAGAGGAAGCGGTGCGCCCGCTTCTCTCCCTTCGTGGGATCTCGAAGAAGTACCCGGGCGTGCAGGCGCTCTCCGACGTCAGCCTCGAGCTCCGTGCCGGCCAGGGTCACGCTCTGGTCGGCGAGAACGGCGCGGGGAAGTCGACGCTCATCAAGGTCATCGCCGGTCTGGTCGCCCCCGACGAGGGCGAGATCCTGGTGAACGGTGCTGTCACTGTCATTCGCACGCCCGCAGGTGCGCGCAAGCTCAGTATCAGCCTCGTGCCGCAGGAGATCTCCCTGGCCGAGGATCGCAGCGTCGCCGAGAACATCTTTCTCGGGCAACTGCCGCGCCGGGCAGGGTTCGTCAACCAGAAGCTGCTGCTTCGCCGAGCCTCCGCGCTGCTCACGCGGCTCGGACTGCCGAACGTCGACCCGCGCCTCGAGCTCGGCGAACTGTCACCGGCCGTCAAGCAGATGGTCATGATCGCGCGGGGCATCGCGTCGAACGGCAAGATCTTCATTCTCGACGAGCCGACAGCCACCCTCACCGGCCCCGAGATCGAGCGTCTGTTCACCGTCATCGACGAGCTCAAGCGTGAGGGGGCGGCGGTGTTGTATGTCAGCCACCGTCTGTCAGAGCTGGAGCGGGTGGCGGAATGGATCACGGTGCTGCGCGATGGACGCGTCGTGCAACGGATGCCGATGGCCGGCACGAGCGAAGACGACCTCGTCCAAGCGATGGTCGGTCGCTCGGTCGAACGCTTCTTCGACACGAAGACCGGGCATGAGACCGTGGGGGATGTGCTTCTCGAGGTCTCCGGCCTCGGGCGTGACGGTGCCTTCTCGGACATCTCGTTCAGTCTGCGTGCGGGCGAGATCGTCGGCCTCAGCGGCCTGGTCGGCGCGGGCCGCACCGAGGTGGCGAAGGCCATCTTCGGAATAGACAAGTACGACCGGGGAAGCGTGTCGGTGGCCGGCCGGTCGCGAAAGATCCGGTCCCCGCGAGACGCCATCAAGGCGGGAATCGCGCTCGTGCCTGAAGAGCGCAAGGCAGAAGCGCTGGTGCTCGACTTCTCCATCTCGAACAACATCGTGCTGCCCCACCTCGCCGAACTCAGCGTGCTGCGGTTCTTCAGGGAACGCCGCCTCTCGAAGTACAGCAGCACCGTTGCGAAGAAGGCCGGGGTGAAGGCGCCGAGCGTGCAGACGAGAGTCGGATCGCTCAGCGGCGGCAACCAGCAGAAGGTCGTGCTCGCCCGATGGTTCACCAGCCACCCGAAGGTGTACCTGCTCGATGAGCCCACCCGAGGCATCGACGTCGGAGCAAAGGCCGAGATCTACCAGGCGATCGGCGGCTTCGCGCAAAGCGGAGCCACGGCCCTGGTCATCTCCTCCGAACTGCCCGAACTCCTCGGAATCTGCGACCGCATTCTCGTGATGCGCCAGGGGCGCATCGTGGGCGAAATGACGGCCGCAGCCGCCACGGAAAAATCCCTCCTCGAACTTGCGATTGGAACGACATCATGACGCAGAGAGTCACACAAGCACCGCCCGATTCTCCCGACCTGACCCGCTCCGCTGTGGCGAGATCGCGCGCGAGCCGAATTCTTGCAGCCAGCGGGATGCTGCCTGCACTGATCGTGCTCATCCTGATCGGTACAGCCCTCTCGCCGTCCTTTCTCACCGCGACGAACTTCTCGAACGTTCTGCGGCTCGGGGCCGTCATCGGTCTTCTGGCCATCGGTCAGACTCTCGTGATTCTCTCCGGCGGAGGCGGAATCGACCTCTCTGTGGCGGCCGTGGCAGCAGCTTCAGCGATCGTCGGAGCGCAGTACCAGGGGTACGGACTGCCGGCGATGATCGTCGCGAGCCTCGTAGCAGGCGGCTTCTTCGGCCTGATCAACGGGTTGGGCGTCGCTTTAGCCGGGCTGCAACCGTTCATCGTCACACTGGCGACGATGACCATCGCGCGCGGAGTCGGTTTCGAACTGACCAACGCGCAACCGCTCTACCTCTCCGCTCCGGGCCTCGAAACGCTCTCCCGGGGTGCGCCCCTGGGCATTCCCGTGCCGATCATCATCCTGGGGCTCGCTGTCATCGTCGGGCAGATACTCCTGAGTCGCACGACTTTCGGAAGAAGTCTCTACGCTGTCGGCGGGAACGAGGAGGCCGCCTTCGGAGCGGGTATCAACGTTCGTGCGTACCGCATCGGCGTCTACGTGATCAGCGGCCTGTTGGCTGCTCTCGCCGGCATCATCGGCGAGGCACAGCTCAACACGGCAGACCCGAACTTCGCGAACGGCTACGAACTGAGCGCGATCGCCGCAGTGGTGGTCGGCGGCGCACTGCTGTCGGGCGGCAAGGGAACGATCGTCGGCACGCTCATCGGAGTCGTGATCATGGCGCTCGTGTCCAACCTGCTGAACCTGTTGAACGTCAACCCCTGGACCAACCTGATGGTGACCGGCCTCATCATCGTGGTTGTCGTTGCCCTGAATCGGCCGCGCGGAACCCGCACACGCAAGTCGGCAGTGCTCAGCACGCTGCCGCTGTTCGGAGCGTTTCTGCTCGGGGCGATCATCCTGTACGGCATTCTGAAATAGCTCACCAAAAGACAAGGAATCACCATGCGAGCCGTAATCCTGCCCGGCGACAAGAAAGTCACCGTCATCGATAGACCCACCCCCGAACCGGGACCCTTCGATGTGCTGGTGAAGACGCAGGCCTCCGCCATCTGCCGGAGCGACATGAGCATCTACTACGGAACGCCGATCGTCGGTGGGAACGCGGCGAGCTCGTCGCCGGTCGTTCCCGGGCACGAAGCTGCGGGCATCGTCACCGCGGTGGGTAGCGCCGTCACGACGGTCGCAGTCGGCGACCGGGTTGCGGCCTATCTCGCGCTGGGGTGCGGACACTGCGAGTACTGCGCCACCGGCTATCTCATGCTCTGCGAGCAGTGGAAGTGTTTCGGCTTCGACGTGGACGGCGGGGATGCAGAGTACTTCACCGTTCCCGAGAAGAACATCCTGCCGCTGCCCGACAGTCTCTCCTTCGCCGCTGGGGCGGTCATGACCGACATGATCGGCAGCCAGTACCACGTTCAGAAACAGCTGGGAGTGAACGGGCGCACAACGGTCGCGGTGATCGGCCTCGGGCCGATGGGTTCTGCGGCCGTACTCATCGGCAAGGCGTTCGGCGCACGTGTGATCGCGGTGGACGTGCTCGACAGTCGCCTCAAGCAGGCACAGGAACTCGGCGCCGATGAGCTCGTCAACAGCGCGGAGGTGGATGCTGCACCACGAATCCGGGAGCTGACTCGCGGCCGCGGTGCCGAAGTGACGATCGACTGCTCGGGAAACCCAGCAGGTCAGAACACGGCCCTGGATGCGGCAGCGAAACAGGGCTCCGTAGCCTTCGTCGGAGAATCCCGGGCAACCGAGATCCACCCGAGCGATCAGCTGCTGAGAAAGTTGCTCACCGTCGTGGGCGGCTGGTACTTCCCCCTCGGAGACTGGGCCGAGATCGTGCGATTCGTCGAAGATCGCGGCATCCCGGTGGAGAAGCTCATCAGCCACGAGTTCAGCATCGAGGATGCCGAAGACGCCTTCGGCGCCTTCGATCGTCGAGAGACCGAGAAAGCGGTCTTCGTCTGGTGATGCAGCCGGAGTGTCGTGAGCGTACCCAGTCTGTCAACCGAGAAAGCTAAGGAAGAGCCAGTGCTTAGATACACCGCAGAAATTCTGCCTTACCACGACATCGAATTCGAACATGCCGTACGCGACCTGGCCGACATCGGGTTCAGTGAGATCAACCTCTGGTCGAGCGCGTCGCCGCTTGGCCATCATGTGAACCCGGGCGATGACCCGCACGAGATTCTCCGGGTGTTGGAGAAGTATCGGATGCGTCCGTGCGGCCTGACCGTCTACGGCAAGAACCAGCAGGAGATCCTCGAGCGGGTCGAGTTCGCCAAGGAGCTCGGAATCGACACCGTCATCTTCGACTGCGAAGCGAACTACACCGACTTCGTCTCGAGCTTCCTGCCTCCCATCGTGGAGGCGGGTGCTCGCAACGGCGTGCGAATCGCTGTGGAGAACCACCTCACCGTACCCTTCTCGGCCACATTCGAGTCGGGTGGCAACGAAGACCGTCGGTGGGATGAAGGTGTCGACACTCTCGCCCAGATCAAGCGACTCGTGAGGGACATCGACGATCCGTACCTGGGCGTCTGCGTTGCGCCGCCGCATCTCTGGGTGATGCAGGAGACGCTGACCGAAGTGATCAGCTTCCTGGCAGAGCGCAAACGGCTGTACTACTACTACGTGTGGGACATCGACCGCGACTACCGCCACGGCGTCGACGGGCTGAACTTCGGCCCGGGCGAAAAGCAACTGCCCCGCCCCGACGGCACTCTCGATCACCGTGTTCTGCTCAGTGCCCTCGATCGAGTCGGATACACCGGTCCCGTGAGTCTCAAGTGC
Organism: Cryobacterium arcticum; assembly: GCF_001679725.1. Taxonomy (NCBI): domain Bacteria; kingdom Bacillati; phylum Actinomycetota; class Actinomycetes; order Micrococcales; family Microbacteriaceae; genus Cryobacterium; species Cryobacterium arcticum. The sequence goes on from NZ_CP016284.1 coordinate 31,723, forward strand.
CACGGCACGGCGGGGTGGAGCCTCGAGCGGATCGGCGCTGAACTGCGCGCATCAGACGCTTACGTTCGCGCCTGCCTGCCCGCAGACTGAGACCGGAAACGCCAGAGAGAGGTACATGATGCAAGCCGACAGCGCTGCCGGGCATCCGGTCACCCTGTTCACCGGCCAGTGGGCCGACCTTCCGCTCGAGGAAATCGCCGAATTGGCCAGCTCATGGGGGTATGACGGTCTGGAGATCGCGTGCGGAGGCGAACATCTCGACGTTCGGCGTGCCGCCGAAGACGACAGCTACCTCGCAGCGCGGCTCGACATCCTGAAGCGGCACGGCCTCGGAGTCTGGGCGATCTCGAACCACCTGACCGGGCAGGCTGTCTGCGATGATCCGATCGATTTCCGTCACCGGGCCATTGTCGATTCGCGGGTCTGGGGCGATGGTGATGCTGAGGGGGTCAGGCAGAGAGCCGCCGACGAGCTCAAGCTGACGGCGAGGGTGGCCCGGCGGATGGGAGTCGACACGGTGGTGGGGTTCTCCGGGTCGAGCATCTGGCCGTACGTGGCGATGTTCCCCCCGGTTCCGGCCGAGGTGATCGAAGCGGGATACCAGGACTTCGCCGACCGTTTCAACCCCATCCTCGACGTCTTCGATTCTGAGGGGGTCAGATTTGCGCTCGAGGTGCATCCGAGCGAGATCGCCTACGACTACTGGACCTCGGCCAGGACGCTCGATGCCGTCGACCATCGTCAGGCCTTCGGGTTCAACTGGGACCCGAGTCACATGCTGTGGCAGGGGATCGACCCTGCCGGTTTCATCGTCGACTTCGCAGACCGCATCTACCACGTCGACTGCAAAGACACCCGCCTGAGGCCCGCCGACGGTCGGTCGGGGATTCTGGGTTCGCACCGCGCCTGGGGCGACCCGCGCCGTCGTTGGGACTTCGTGTCGACGGGTCATGGAGACGTCGCCTGGGAAGACGCGTTCCGGGCTCTGAACTCGATCGGCTACCCGGGCCCGATCTCGGTCGAATGGGAAGACGCGGGAATGGAGCGCCGGCATGGCGCCCGGGAGGCGGTGGACTTCATTCGTTCACTGCTCTGGGAGAAGCCGACCTCGTCATTCGATGCTGCTTTCAGCTCCAAAGCGAGCGCGGAACCGGACATCCTGCCCTCGTAGATACGCCTTCCCGCGAGGAAGCAGCTGAAAATCCGACCGGCTATCGGGCGCTCTCACTTCAGGCCTGTGCGGACGAAACTTAGTAGGGCGTCGATGAGCGCGGCGGGCGCGTCCTCCGCAACGTGATGGCCGGAATCGAAGCCATGCCCGCGGACATCCGAAGCGCCCCCTGCTGCTAACCCTAGTTAGAACAGTCGTTTACCTGGCCGGATGTTGAGTTGGGCAGTACCGATGCCTTTGGAGTTTTGGTTCGCCGTAGTATGACCTGATCTTGACAGATTGCGAGCATCGCACGCGTCGGCGACTGTCTCATCTCGTCTTGCAACGCTACGTATCCGAGGCGTCTCATCCCGCGGGCGTCAGTAGAGTCACTGCCCCCACAGCTCGCGGGCTGGTTCGTCTCGCAACCACGTCTCACTCGGGACGGCCCGGTTTGCGGACGCATCACCTAGTTCCGAGACACGAGCATCAACTGCATTCCGTGGTCAATACGTCCTGGAGCGGCCGTTTTCAATCACGCTGATCTGCCCGCTCCCTTAGACGGCGGGGCGTGTGTCTGCCGGTACCAGTAAGGTCCACACATGGCCATTCCTTTGCGCACAGACCTCCGAAGTTTGCTTACGCTCGGACGAATTGTTCAGCTGTGCGATGCAGCCGGCGACCAGCCAGTGAGTAACAATGCCGTTCTCGAAGCGTCCCCTGGGGGGACGGACTCACGAGAGTTACGCGAGGATCTGCAGACACTCGACGCTGACGGTCATGTCAGCATCGACGAGCGACTCAGCGGCGCATGGAGCGTCAAGCCCACTAACTCGGGCAGGACAGCGTGGGCAAGAGTCGAAGAGTCCAGAAACAGCCCTCGTGATCGTCGCCGGCAAATGCGCGACGAATTCCTCATGTGGCTCTATGACGAACTAGAAAACGGGTTGGCTCCGACTGCGGAGGATTTTCTTAGTACAGACGCGTCCTTCATGGGACTCACCTATACACAAGAAGACCTCGCGCGAACGGGCGAATGGCTACTGGAGCGTGGTTTCATCAGAGGGCCCGGAGCATGGGGAAGGCCTTATCCGATTCACCCAGAGATCACCGCTAAAGGACAGCTATATGTCGAAGAGGAGCGTTCCGTGCACGAATCCCCGGCATCAGTCGGCTCAACCACTTTTCATAACACCGTCAACGGGCCAGCGATGCTAGCTCAGAACAGTCAGCACGTTATTCAAAACCAGAATGTGAATGCTTGGAAGGACGATGCACGCAGCCTGGCTGATGCGGTCGTGCAGCTCGCGCACGTAATCCCGGACGGCAAGAACCTCGCCGGACCCGCCACGGAGCTGCGAGCTGAGATCGACGGCGACGCACGACCGACACGAGTTCGTGAACTCGTTGACAGCATCGTCAAAGCGCTGAGCACTGGTGCCGGCGGAGCATTGGGCGGCGCTCTCGTGACCCAGGCTGCCGCACTCCTCGGGACGTTACCCTAGTAGCCGAAATTCGAAGGGTTCACCAGCCGCGACCGCTTGAGCATATGACTCAATCTCGCTGTCGCTTAGGGCAATCCCCAATGGCAGGGCATCGGGCGCATCGGTCCTCACCACGTCGATCGGCAACCCGCTATGTGTAGCGCGAAAATGCTGGTCAGCGGCGCTCAGAGTGTCAACTATCGACTCAAGAAGCTTCCGGTATTCACCGTCGTCGAACTTGAACTCTGTCACAGCAACTCCCATACGCGCCAGTAGATCGGATCTGACTTGACGATAATGCCGAGCGCCGACAAAGACACGTCTACTCGGCGCGGAGGTAGGTATAGACGGTCTCCCGGCTGATGCCGTAGTGGCGGGCCAGGGCTGCCTTCGGAACACCGGCCGCGGCTTTTTCACGCAACTCGGTGGCGCTCTTGGCGTCCAGCGAGGGTGTGCGGCCGCGGTATGCACCGCGTTGTTTTGCCAGATTGATGCCTTCGCGCTGACGTTCACGGATCAGAGATCTCTCGAACTCCGCGAACGCTCCCATCACGTTCAGAAGAAGCGTCGCCATGGCGTTGTCGTCGCCGGTGAAGGTGAGCTGCTCCTTGACGAACTCGACCCGCACCTTCTTTTCCGTGAGCCGGCGCACGATCGCCCGTAGGTCATCGAGGTTGCGAGCCAGGCGGTCCATCGAGTGAACGAGAACGGTGTCACCGTCTCGGGCGAAATCGATCATCCGTTCCAGCTCGGGCCGGTTCACGTCTTTACCTGACGCCTTATCTGCAAAGACCTGGTCGACGTCGACGCCGTCGAGCTGGCGGGCCGTGTTCTGATCGAGGGTGCTGACGCGCACATAGCCGAGTCGCTGACCTGTCATATGTCCACCGCCTGATCTGTCAGATTGAACTCTAAGAGTCGAACAGGAGCAGTGTCAACAAAGGCGTATTCGACTGTGACTTTCGGCGCTATGTGGCGGCGTTTTTTTGATCGCTCTATGGCGCATCCACCTGGTTGCCTGCGCTGGTTCAGTGCGGGTAGCGAGCGTCTTGTATCCCATGGGTTTTGAGTTGCGGCGGTGAATGCGTTTTTTCTTGGCCCAGCGGCGTGGTTAGCGTCGACGGAAAGCCACCCACAGTCCGCATCGGCGGCATATGTACGCTGCACCGCCGGCTAGCGCATGCAGCTTCGATAGCGGCAGGTATCGGCCGCAGCAGGAACAAGCTGTAGTGGTGTCGTTGGTCTCGTCGTTCGAGGTCATGGGCCAGTCTAGGAGTGTGCTCAAGGCGCATGGAAGGTGCTTGCTCCGCTACTCTCAGCGGGTCGTGATGATGTGGCAAATGTCTGTTGGTCCGCAGTCAGTTGGGTCCAGGGTGCGGCTGGTTTCGATGAGTCGTTCGAGTTCGCTTGCTAGGTTTCTCAGTTCCTGCTGACGTGCCCGAACGTCGACGAGTTTCTGTCTGAGAACGACTGATACGTGAGCGCAAGGTGCCTGACCGGCATCGCGAAGACCAAGGATCTGCCTAATATCAGCCAGGGCAAGGCCTGCTGTTTGGGCAGCGCGAATGAACCGTAAGCGGTCAACCGCTGTGGAGTCGTATGTCCGGTAACCATTCGGTGCCCGATGAGGCTCGGGTAATAGGTTTTGGCGTTCGTAGAAGCGAATGGTCTGGCTATCCACCCCTGTAGCGAAGGACACTTCTCCAATAAGCATGCACCGATTCTATGCCTTGACATTGTACCGGACTGCAAGGTTTACCTTGAAGGTATGGACATCACCTTGCAGTACTTCGATGGTTGCCCGAACTGGATGATCGCCGACGAGCGATTGCAACTGCTCGCCCGGGAGCGCCCGGACATCGTGCTCGGATATCAGCTCATTGACACCGTGGATGCCGCCGAGCACGCGGGGTTTCACGGCTCTCCAACCATCCTCGTCAACGGCGTCGACGCTTTCGGTGATGCGTCCGCGCCGGTGGGTCTCGCTTGCCGTAGATACATGACCGAGGCCGGCCCAGCTGGCGCGCCTAGCCTTACCCAGCTGAGGGACGCCATCGGTTGAGGGCTGGCGCTGAACGGGCGCACCGTTCCATTGCGATGACAAATATTGCTCTTCCGAGCTCAAAAAGAGGTCCCCTTGATGACTGACAACTATGACTTGCTGGTGATCGGGGCAGGGATGGCCGGTGTTGCCGCCGCCAAGAAGGCCGCATCGACGGGTTGGCGGGTTGCCATCGTCGACGCGCTTCCGTATGGCGGGACATGCGCGCTACGCGGTTGCGACCCGAAAAAGATTCTGCGCCGCGGCGCTGAAGTGGTTGACGCCGCACGGCTCATGCGCGGCAAAGGCATCGATAGCGGCGGACTCTCCATCAACTGGGGGGACCTGATGCAGCACAAACATGGATTCACTGACCCTGCGCCACACAGCATGGAAAAAGACCTCCAACGCCACAACGTGGAGACTCTTCATGGCACTGCAACCTTCACCGGACCCACACAGCTAGACGTCGCCGGCACCTCCTACGCAGCGTCGAAATTCCTGATTGCCACCGGGGCCGTCCCGCGTCCCCTCGATTTTCCCGGCCACGAGCATCTCATCGACAGCAGCGACTTCCTAAATTTGGAAGCACTCCCTCCCCGGATTGTCTTCGTCGGCGGCGGGTTCATTTCCTTCGAATTTGCCCATATTGCAGCTCGAGCAGGAAGCCGCCCGGTCATCCTCGATCGAGGAGCGACCCCGTTAAAGTCCTTCGACACCGACCTCGTAGAACTGCTAATCAAGCGCGGATCCGAGGCTGGAGTCGAGGTACGACGCCGCACCAGCGTGACCCACATCACTAAGACCAGCAGCGGATACACCATCCACACCGATACCGCTGGTACCCCGGCCTCCCTCCAGGCGGATCTCATCGTTCACGGCGCTGGGCGAGTTTCAGAACTAGCGCGGTTGGATCTCGAAGCAGCTGAAGTGGGATACGGCGAGAAGGGCGTCGAGGTAGCCAGCCATCTGCAGAGCATCACAAACCACGTTGTCTATGCTGCCGGCGATGCTGCGAACACCGCCGGACTGCCGTTGACCCCGGTGGCGGTCATCGAAGCGAAGGTCGCCGCTTCCAACATGCTCAAGTCGACGATGACCATACCGAACTACGCCGCTACCCCTACCGCTGTTTTCACAATCCCCGAACTCGTCAGGGTAGGCATGCTCGAGCACGAAGCCCATGAAAGTGGCCTGAACGTCGACGTCCGCTACACCGACACCAGCGGGTGGTACTCGAACTACCGGATCGGTGAAACCGCTGGAGTGACAAAGATCTTGGTGGACAAGGACACCGACCTCATCATCGGGGCCCACCTTTTTGGCAATGGTTACGCCGAACTAACAAACACCATCAGCGTCGCCATGAAACACGGTCTAACCACCCGGCAACTGAAATCAACGACTGCCGTATATCCCTCGGAAGGGTCAGACCTAGCTTCCATGCTCTAACGGCGTATTGGTTATGAGGCGCCGATGGCGTTGCAAAGGAGGCCAGCACCGCGCAGTCTCAGAAAGGTAAAGCTTTCCGAGACACGGGCAACCCCTCCCAAGCGGCGGGAGGAAGTGGCGCGTTCACAGGGCACGATCTGTCTTGGAAACGTGTCTTACCGCAAAGTGTCTTCGCTCCGTCGCTTCTAGCATTTTCTGAGGCAGAATAGTCCGGTGAGATATCTGGGATACACGCGGGTCAGCACCAGAAGCCAAGACGCAAGGCTGCAGGTCGACGCCCTGGTCAAATCCGGCGTGCAGGAGCGGGACATTTTCACCGACGTCACCTCGGGCAGTCGAACCGCGATCTCCCGCCCCGGCATGAAGAAACTGTTCGAGTACGCCAAGCCCGGTGACACCGTCGTGGTGTGGCGGGTCGACCGCCTCGGACGATCCCTCATCGACGTGCTCAACACCGTGAAACTGCTCCGAGAGCGTGACATACACGTGAAGAGCATCTCGGATGGCATCGACCCGTCGACGACCTCGGGCCGGCTGATGCTGAACATGCTCGCCACTTTGGCCGAGTACGAACGCGAGCTGATTACCGAACGGGTGAACGCAGGAATCACAGCCGCCCGAGAAGGCGGCACCAAGTTTGGTCGGCCTCTGTCTGATCCCGTGGTCGTAGCCGACAAACTCAAGCTCGTCACGGAGGCCCGGGCGAAGGGCCGGACTGCGGAGGATGCGGCAAGGCTCGTCGGGTGGAGCCGGGCCACCCTGTACCGGCATCAGCAGGCCGTCGCGGCGCGCGAGAGCACCACTGTGTAGGTGACTTGTGGACGCGGCCGAGCGGTGGCGTGTTCTTCGGCTGCATGTCGAAGACCAGATCCCGCTCGCGGTCCTCGCCCGGGAGACGGGGATCTCTGCACGGACCCTGCAGCGCTGGAATCGGCTCTACCGCACTGGCGGCGTCGCTTCCCTGGACCTTCACGCGCGCTTAGACAAGGGTGTCCGCCGAACTTCGGTCGAGACGGTCGCGTTCATCGAACGGTTGGCGCTGACTCGGCCGCGCCCGAGTCTCGCCACGCTGCACCGTCTCGCTGCCACCGATGCTCAGGCGCGTGAGCTGCCGGCGCCGAGCTATGCGACCGTGAGGGAGATCGTGCAAGCTCTCGATCCGGCCCTTGTCACCCTGGCTCTCGAGGGGCCGGTCTCGTACCGGGATAAGCACGAGCTCGTCTTCCGGCGCCGCGCTGAACACCCCAACCAGACGTGGCAGTCCGACCACACCGAACTCGACATTCTCATCGTCGGCGCCGACGGGAAACCTGACCGGCCGTGGCTGACCACCGTGATGGACGACTACTCCCGCGCCGTCTGCGGGTACATGGTCTTCACCGGCGCCCCCTCAGCCATCAATACTGCCCTGGCTCTTCGGCAGGCGATCTGGCGGAAGACCGACCCGGCCTGGGCGATGTGCGGAATCCCTGACATTCTGCACGTCGACCACGGATCCGACTTCATCAGCGACCATATCGAACGAACTGCCGTCGCCCTGCACATCAGGATCATCCACTCGACCATTGGCCGACCCCAAGGGCGAGGAAAGATCGAGCGGTTCTTCGGCACCGTCAACACCGAACTCCTGGCCGCCCTACCTGGCCATTTCGGGCCCGGCAGCCGGACTCCGACGCCTGTCGTCGACCTTGCCGGGCTCGACCGTGCGATCGGCGCATTCATCGGTACCTACAACGACCGGACCCACAGTGAGTTGGGCATCTCCCCGCGAGACGCTTGGGTAGCCGACGGGTGGCTGCCTCGGATGCCCGACAGCCTTCAAGAACTCGACGGCCTGCTCCTCACTGTTCCGAAAAACCGGGTCGTGCAACGTGACGGGATCCACTTCCAGGGCCAGCGCTACCTCGCCCCCACTCTTGCCCCGTTCGTCGGGCACACCATCACCATCCGGTACGACCCCCGCGACATCTCCGAGATCCGCGTCTACGACCGGGACACCTTCATCTGCACCGCGATCGACGAAGCCCACCCCAACCTCAGGCTCAGCCTCCGCGACATCGAAACCGCCCGCCGCGCCCGCCGCAAGCAACTGCGCCGAGCCATCAACGACCGCATCCCAACCGTTGCCACCCGCGAAGAACCCCGCACCCCCGAACCCACGAAGCGGCGGCCGAAGCTGCGCACCTACGAAGAGGACGAGTGATGAACCAAGCATTCATCGTCACCAAAGAACACAGGCGCTTTGCCGAGTTCGCCAACGCTGTCCGCAAGGAAAAGACGATCGGAATCTGCCACGGCGCCGCCGGCGTCGGAAAAACCAACTCCGCTCGCCGTTACGCAAACTGGGACGCCCTTGAGCCCTACATCACCGAATGGGGGCCCCGCGGGGACCATGATGCAAAGTTCTACGCCCTCGCGAACCGATCCCGAACCGTCTTCTACACACCCGAAGTCCTCTGCCGACCAAAAGACCTCATGCACGACATCGACTACTGGCAGATCAAAGTCGGCATCTGCGCCGACCAGCACATCCACGCCAACGAACCGCCCCAACGAAAGATGGGAGATATGACCCGCCACGTTGAGCTGCTCATCATCGACGAGGCCGAACGACTCACCCCAACCGCGCTCGAGATGCTTCGTGACAGACACGACCGAACCCACCTGGCAATGGTCCTGATCGGAATGCCGGGAATCGACGAACGATTCCGCCACTACCCCCAGCTCTACAGCCGGCTCGGATTCTCACACCACTACCGTGCCCTCGGACGCGAAGAACTCCTATTCGTCCTCGACCGCCACTGGAAGCGACTCGGCAGGACTCTCGACCCTGACGACTTCACCGACGCCCAAGCCATCGCCGCCATCGAACGCATCACCCGCGGCAACTTCCGCCTCCTCGAACGGCTCTTCCCTCAGATCAACCGCGTCCTCAAGATCAACCAACTGGACACCATCACGGACGACGTCATCGAAGCCGCCGCCAGCATCCTCGTCATCGGTAACTAGCGACACGAAGCGATCAAAGAACACCGCCAAAAAGCGCCAAACTCCACAGTATTCGACTTCAACTAGACGGGTTTCGCGGCAGTATCTGACGTCAAGCTGGTGTGTAGCCCAATTAGACGGACCCTCTTTTTCAAATCCAACAATCGGGTAGATCTCCCCGCTGAAGAATGGCGGCTGCACTTCAGGCGGCACTCTCGACTGTAAGTATGGTCCCGGCCCGCCTACCGAGATTGAAGCGACGACCAACCTCCGGTCCACCAGCGGCAGCCATTTCCACGACTACGTCCAAATGGATGATTTTCCCGGAGGCAGAAGGGGAGATCGATCCCACTCGGCATTCGGTTCCGTCCCAGAGCATTACCAGGTCACCAATTTGAACCGCGGCAGCGGGGCGGGAATCAGGTCGGTGCATGCCCTCACACTCTCGCGCCGGCGGCAGGTGTCGCTAGCAGTTCAAACAAGTGGCCCGTTCGTCCAAGGTCGGTCTTGGGCCCGTTGTAGTGATAGTGAGCATCAACGGCCGCATCCAAGGCCTTGTGGGCCACCGCGAGCTCCTCGGGAGCAAGTTCGCGGTCGTAAAGCTGCGCCAAAGTGAAGGTCGGAAAATCAGCTCGCACGTCGATTACCGCTTGGGCAGCGGTTTCGATTGCGGAGGTATCGACATTGGTCGGCCATGGGAAATTGTTGTAGACGAGGGACACGGAGTACTGATAGTCCGACTTCATTCGTCCGGCAACCGCGCGCATCCACGCGTTGTGCATAGCTGATGAAAGAATCCCGAACTGCGCGAGTGTGGCCCCTTCGATCACGATGAGTGATCCGCTCGCGATGACATTTGGCTCCATGAATGCCATCGGAAGGTAGTCGCGACGTTCGGATGAAACTTTGGGCACGGCGAGGTACCGCGTCGTGGGTTGCCGAATTTCCGCGAAAGCGTAAGGCCGCACAGCAGCTGCGGCGGTCGCCGGTCGTTTGCGCCCGCTTCGGTATTCTTTGGTTGCCGCAATTCGTGCTCGAACAAACGGGCTACGTGCTGCTTCGGCAAGCTGGGAACTCGTCAGCCAAATGGCATGTTGTTGTGTGCCTGCCAGAACCTGTCTACCGCCGACATATGGGCGCACGAATTCCAGGTTGCCGTTTCCTTCCGCGGTGAGGATAGCCAGAGCGTCACCGTCTACGGTGAGGTGCCCGTCGTCAATCGGCATGCTGCCGTACTTCGCAACGGGCGCCGATGCCGATACTGACGTCTGCCGGTTGACCACGATGATGCTGGGCGACGGCGCGAGATAGGGATTAATCGTTGCAACCGTCCGTGCGATTGGATCCGACTTGATTGTGGGGTAGTCGAACAGCTCTTTATCCGCCGGGTTTTCCAAGCCAAAGCCGACAATTACAACGTGTACAGCCGCGTTACCCTTGCCCTCATTTCTCCATTCAAACGTTCGGTGTGCGTACTGAATATGGACGCCCTGATCTAGCATCCAGCCCCACAACACACCGACCTGCTCTCCCTGGGTAATGCTATTCGTCGAGACGAATCCCACTCTTGTCGGCTGCCAGTTCTGCCAGCCTGCGTCTATGTCGAGGATTTGCTCATTCTCCTTCGAACCCCACGCAGTCGCATCCTCAGCCCAGAGGTCTAGCTCAATCTTGCTTGCCACGCTGCCCTGGATGTACTGCGCTGCCTTCACGAACCAACCGGTGACGTAATCGAGGTTGCCAGCTTTTTTGATGAGGGCCTTACGACCCGTCCCGTACAGCTGCTTGAGGTCGGCCTTCTGTTCGGGGGTCTGCTCCTTCTTCCCAATGAAAGGCGGGTTGCCAATGATGTAATCGCAATGCGTTGCCGGGATCACCGTTTCCCACGCGATACGCAGCGCGTTACCGATCTTGATGGTCGGAGAGATCCTCAAAGGGAGCGATCGCCTAGCGGAACCGAAGCGGGCTGCCGCTTCCATGCTCATCTGATGGTCCGTAATCCACATGGCGACGCGGGCAATTTCCGCCGGCGACTCCCCCAGCTCGATGCCGTGAAATTGGCGAACTGTGACGCGCAACTGACCGGCGACGTCGACTTGCGTACGGTCTTTACCGATGAGAAGTACATCAAGTATGTCCATCTCAAGGCGCCTAATCTCCCGGTATGCGATGACGAGAAAGCTTCCGCACCCGCAGGCGGGGTCAAGGAATGTCAGATTGGGGAGTCGGTTGTAGAGCTTGTGAAGCCTGTCTCGGTCGGTGCGACCGGCCTCAAGTTCTACCCTCAGTTCGTCGAGAAACAGCGGTTGAATGACTTTCAGGATGTTGCGCTCAGAGGTGTAGTGGGAACCTGTTTCTCTGCGGCTGGCTTGGCGTGATGACGGAGCATCCTCGGGGGCTTCGTACTCTCCCTCGAGAATCCCCTGGAACATCGCACCGAAGATTGCTGGAGAGATTCCCGCCCAGTCCAAGGCGGAGCACTCACGCAGGAGCTGGGCAGCCCTGCCGCTGAAGGCGGGCATGTCAAGCCGTTCACGGAAGAGAGAACCGTTGACGTGCGGAAAACGCGCAATGTCCTCGTCGAGAGCCGCTTGCCTGTCAGAGTGGTCCTTATCAAGCGTCTGGAAGAGCGAACCAAGAACGTTGCCAAGCTGGTTGTCGATGGTGCGCTTCACTAGCCGATTGAACGCACCGTTTTCATGGAATAGGCCCGTGTCGTCAGCAAAGAAACAGAACAGCAACCGCGTCAGAAATACGTCCAATGCGGTGTCGTGTAGTCCGCCCTCAAGCAGAACAGTGTGCAGCTTCGATACCTTGTACGCTGCACTCCGGTCGATCTCCCGCTCCTCGACGATGGAGACTTCTTCATCGATGAGGAAACGAAAGAGGTGCGCCTTGGCGGATAGATGCGCAAGGTCTGTCTCGACCGTCTCGTCCTTGCTGAGATCCGTGATTCGGAACGTCTCAAAGTCCGAGACAATGACCCAGCGAGGCCGCTCGGCTTCTGGCAGTGCGAGTGCATAGTCTTCTGCTTGGTTGAACGCCGCCACAAGGTTGCGGCCTTTTGACTTCGCCTCGACGATCAGTTTGCCTGGAATGAATGAATCGATGTAGCCGCCGGCACCGCCCAGCTTGCGGACCTGGTGCTCGTAGAGGACTGCCGATTGTCCGGAGATACCGAAGCAAGCGAAGAACTCACGCCAGAAACCCTGGGCCTGGCCGCGCTCATAGTGCGCACCAGCCCATTCAAGCGAAAATGCCCTCAGCAGTTCACGGACTTCATTGAGCGTTGGCGCAGGCATGCTCGCAGCCTAACGGAGCGGCCGACCGGCATTTCTCACCCCGTCAACCCCGTGACCAGCGCCACGGGCACGGTCTGACGAGGTGCCCCTCCCTGGCGTAGCCGATGGGTGAACCTGCAGCACTCCCCTGTGTCCGTAATCGACGTCGATGGGCCTATTCTCCTAGGCGTGAGCGTGATAAATCACTCCGACATTTCGCTGAATTCGAACTTATGTTCTAATGGAGTTATGGGAGCGAAGCAAACATTCCCAATGGGCCAAAACCCGCAACGCACGGTGCGCGCGGTCACTTTAGAACAAGTCGAACCCGACTACGCGACCGAGTTCGTCCCTCGTCCATTTAGCCTGACCCCCGCCGAGTTGGGCGGACTGCCGGCCACCCTGGCCAGCGAACCTACCTCCGTTCGCGCTTGGGTGAGATTCCCGGCCGTGGCTAGCCACGTTTACGGCCTGGCTTTGGCGTGGACGCCGCGCGCTGTGTACGTCGAATGGGAGGACGGCGGCGTTCATCGCGCTTGGGTTTGGGCGCCGGCCGTCGAGCGCGCAGCCGTGAACCAAAGTGCAGCGGTTCCCACTCCCCCGCGCCCACAGGTGAATGCAATGACAGTCCGAGACACACAATCGCTCGTCGAGCTGATCAACGCCCAGCTGACGCAGTGCGGTGCCGAGTTCGTGACTTCTATGGCGCAGCCCGCTGGCCCATTCGGTGCGGTCGTTTTTGGGTCCATCGAGGGCCACGGTGTGCGCCTGGAATTCTTCATCGAACCTGCGACCAATATGTGCGCGGTGCATTTGTTTGACATGACCGCGAAGAAGGTTCTTGTCGAGCGGGTCACGGCTCCCACTTTTCCTGAGGCCATCGAGGCTTACCCCTGGGATGTGGCGATCAACACGCTCGATCTCATCTGAATCAGGCAGTGTCACCGGTCGACCTGGAGTGCCCTCGTTGTAAGTGGTGCTCGACGGATCTCTAGATCATGCTGACAAGGTCGCAGGCCGGGCAGCGCCAGTAGGGCGCGTCGGTGGTGCCGGCGGGCAGCATCTGGATGAGGCAGTGCTCGCAGTTGGGCGGTGCACCCAGGTCATCCATGTGCATGACGGCAAGATACCCCGCCCTCGGTGGCCTCCGCGCCCCTCGTCGACGAGGACGCGTTTCGTATTTAGTTACCGTTATTCGTATTTCGTTATCGTATTGCGTTTTGGTGATACGATATAGGCATGAGCATCCCCGAGATCACCGACGTGCGGACCTGCGGTTTCCCCGGCTGCGACGAGCCCGTCGACGCCACGCCTGGCGTTGGCCGGCCCGCCGGATATTGCATCAATCCCGCCCACAACCGTGCCGCCGCCTGGCGGGCACGCCGCGCCGAGTCAGGGCGCCTCGAGCGCCCAGTCGAGGACGACAAGCTCCCCGTCGATGCTGCACGTCAGCGCGCGAGTGTGTTGCGTTCCCAGGTCGCCGGGATGGTCGAGCACCTGCAGCAGCAGCTCGTCGTCCTCGTCGACGAACTGCGCACTGTCGCGGATCCCGACGCGGCCGAAGCACAGATCGAGGCCGTCACCTCCGACGCGGCCGAACAGGTCGCGTCCGCAGCCGCACGCGCCAACCGGGCAGAAACCGCCACACGCAAGGCCGAAGCCGAGCGCGCCGAAGCCGACGCAGCAGCTGAGGAATCCGCCACCCTTGTCGACGAACTCCGCGACGTCCTCACGGCGCTCGAGCAGCGCGCCGGCGCGCTGGAAAACGACCTGGTCGTCGCGGGTGAGGACAACACCCGCGCGGCCGCGGAGATCGCCGCCCTGACGGACCAGGTCGCCGCCCTGAGCGTCGAGAACGCGGCAACAACCGCACAGCTCGCCGAGACCCGGGAGCTCCTCACAGCGGCCACAGTGGCCAAAGACGAGGCCGTAGCGGCCTCTCGGGACGCTGCCGCGCAGGCTGACGCTGCGTCAGCGCGTGCCGAGCGTGCCGAGACGGACACAGCGACCACGCGTGACCTGCTCGACCAGGTCCGTGTGGAGCGCGAGAGCGCCCGCGCGGAAGCGCTCGTGCTCACCGGGCGCCTGGCCACAGTCACCAGCGAACGCGACAGCGCCACGGCCGAGGCCGCCCGGGAACGCTCCTACGCCGAACAGCGCGTCGCCGACGTGCGGGACGGTCTCGAGCAGCAGCTCACCCAGCTGCGCGCCGACCTGAACCTGGCTCTTTCCAGATGAAGGTGTAGGTCGGCCGGGCGCGTCGGTCCGCAGATAGACGTCGAGGTCTCCCGACGATGGAGGTTCCTACGCCATCCATCCGAAAGACCTCGACGTGCCCGACGCTACCCCGCCGGCCGGCTTCGGCCGCCCTGACCTAACCGCCTTCGCGGCTCATCCCAATCGACCCTGATCGAGTCTGCTGACCCTCTCGACGAGAACGCAGCGACATCACAGCCAACCCAACCCCGACCGTCCGGGAAGCCGGGGCACGTCACATGACCTGTGCTGCGGGCGTGTCGAGTGGGTCGTCCAGGGGCGACGCAGGAGCGCCGACGCGACGTGCTGAGAGGTGGTTCCAACCGAGCGCTAGGACACCGGCTACAGGCATGGCGATAGGTCAGGAACGGCGTCGCTCCCTGCGCAGGAGGGAGCGCAGAGTCTCGGCGTTCGCGTAGCCGACCCGTAGCGCGATCTCGGCGGAGGTGAAGTCCGTGGTTGCTGAGAGGTGCCGAGCTCGTTCGATGCGAAGCCGTTGGACGAAGCCGAGCGGAGTGAGGTTGAGCGCCGCACGGACTCGTCGTTCGAGGGTGCGCCGGCTGGTGCCGAGCGACTGCGCGACGAAGGCGACGTTGAACGGTTCGTCCAGGCGGGCGCGCACGAAGCGTTCGAACTCGACGACGATCGGGTCCTCGTGCCGGAGATGTTCGTAGGCGACGAAGGCCGCCTGCGACGGGCGCTCGTCGATGATGAGGAGCTTGGCGACATGTTGGGCCAGGTCGGGGCTGATCGATCGCACGAGTGAGAGCGCGAGGTCGATGTGGGCGAAGGCGGCGCCGGCGGTGACGAGGTTCCCGTCGACCACGACCATGGTGTCGAGATCGAGGGCGACGGTCGGATAGCGCTTCCGGAACTCCGGCCCCAGGAACCAGCTGGTCGTCGCCCGCCGATGATGCATCCGTCCTGTCTCGGCGACGGCGAACACGCCGGTGCACGCCGCGGCGATCCGGGTGGTCGCCTCGTCGAGGCGCCCGAGTGAGGCGATGACCGAACGAGCATCTCGACTCTGGAGGGCGTCGTGGGTCGCGGCGGCCGTGAGGGTTCCAAGCGCAGGGACGACGACCACGTCGAACTCTCCGGACTCCGACAGCGGGTGGTCCACCGACAGGGTCATCGATGCCGTCGTGGTCACTCGCCGTTTCGGTCCGAGGATGGCGAGTTCGATCGGGTCGATCCGCGGGTCGACATCGCCGCGGGCTCCGTCGGCCACCCGCACGATGTCGATGATCGACGCGATAGCCGAACCGAAGCAGCCGTCGATCGCGATCAGTCCGATACGCATGACGTAAACAATAGCAATACTGCCGTATACGCCACTCCCCACCGGCCCTCGCTCGTCATAGGCTGAACTCGTCCCACGAAGAACCCCGACGTCAAGGAGAGTCCCTCATGTCCACACCCGCATCACTTCCGTATGCCTTCGTCGCCAAGATCGTCGCGGCCGATGGACAGCACGACGCGGTCGCCGATCTGCTCGCCGGCGCTGTCGCACTCGCCAACGAAGAAGTAGGAACGATTGTCTGGTTCGCGGTCAGGACCCACGCCGACACCTTCTGGATCTTCGATGCATTCCCCGACGAAGCCGCTCGCGACGCCCACGCCAACGGCGCCATCGTCGCAGCCCTGATGGCCAACCAGCACCTCCTCGGCGCAGCACCCGAGATCCTGGCGGCCGACGTCCTCGCGTCCAAGCTCCCGTAGTCCGCCACGCACGAGACGATCGCGCCCCGCCGAGTCGGTCCGCAGATAGACGTCGAGGTCTCCCGACGATGGAGGTTCCTACGCCATCCATCGGAAAGACCTCGACGTGCCCGACGCTACCCCGCCGGCCGGCTTCGGCCGCCCTGACCTGACCGCCTTCGCTCGACTCGACGGCCTCGGTCTGAGCGTGATCGGGCAACGACTTGAACCGGATCGTGCGGTCCTCGCGTGCCGCGTGGTGGAACCAGATCAGTGGTGCCGACGGTGCGGCAGCGAAGGCGCCGCTCGTGACACCGTGATCCGGCGGTTGGCCCACGAGCCGCTGGGCTGGCGACCGACCGTGCTGGAAGTTGTAGTGCGCCGCTACCGCTGTGCAGACTGCGGACACGTGTGGCGCCAAGACACCAGCGCCGCGGCGGAGCCACGCGCGAAGCTCTCGCGCACCGGGCTGCGGTGGGCGCTGGAAGGGATCGTGGTCGCACACCTCACCGTCGCCCGTGTCGCCGAGGGACTCGGGGTCGCGTGGGACACCGCCAACAACGCGGTCCTGGCCGAAGGCAAGCGGCTGCTGATCAACGACCCCAAGCGGTTCGAGGGCGTGAAGGTGATTGGCGTCGATGAGCACGTCTGGCGCCACACCAGGCGTGGCGACAAGTACGTCACCGTGATCATCGACCTCACCCCGGTCCGCGATGGCGCCGGCCCAGCAAGGCTGCTGGACATGGTCGAGGGCCGGTCGAAGGCGGCGTTCAAGACCTGGCTCGCCGACCGCGACGACGCCTTCCGTGACGCGGTCGAGGTGGTCGCGATGGACGGCTTCACCGGGTTCAAGACCGCCGCTGCGGAGGAGATCCCGGACGCGGTCACGGTGATGGATCCCTTCCACGTCGTGCGCCTGGCCGGTGACGCCCTCGACAGGTGCCGGCGCCGGGTCCAACTCGCGATCCACGGGCACCGCGGGTTCAGGGACGATCCGCTCTACAAGTCGCGGCGCACGCTGCACACCGGCTCGGACCTGCTCACCGACAAGCAGAGCGACAGGCTACGCGCGCTGTTCGTTGATGACGCTCACGTCGAGGTCGAGGCGACCTGGGGTGTCTACCAGCGCATGATCGCCGCCTATCGCCACGAGGACCGGCAACGTGGCCGCGAGCTCATGGAGAAGCTGATCACCGACCTCAGCGCCGGCGTCCCCAAGGTGCTCACCGAGCTCACCACCCTGGGGCGGACCCTGAAGAAGCGAGCCGCCGACGTGCTCGCCTACTTCGAACGACCCGGCACCAGCAACGGGCCGACCGAGGCACTCAACGGACGGCTCGAACACCTGCGCGGCTCCGCACTCGGGTTCCGCAACCTGACCAACTACATCGCCCGAAGCCTGCTCGAGACCGGCGGCTTCAGACCCCAACTCCTACACCCCCGATTGGGATGAGCCCTGAACCTGGCACGCTCAAGCGAACGCGAGCAACGCAGCCGCGCGGACCGCGCCGAAGCTCAGCCGGCACGGCCCAAGCAGAAGTAGGCACCATGCCCCGCATGCCCCGCGGCGGGTTGCGCTGCGTACTCCTGCGTTGACGGTGATCGGTCTAACTCAGGGGTCGCCCAACGGGTAGGGGTGTGCTGTCGCCTTCGTACGGCTCCCCCGCGTTGTGCAGGCGCTCCCGGCGTTCCACTTCGGCCTGGATAGCTCGCTCGACGAACTCCGACCAGCTCTTGTCACCCTCGAGGTGGCTTGTCGCGCGGTACGTTGCGCGTGCGCGATCTCGGGTTTCGGCGGACAAATACGTGGTCATCCTCGTGGTCGGTTCGCTCTCGCGCGCGGCAACCTTCTGAGAAGCACGGGCCGGCGCTGACCTAACAGCCTTGGGCCGTTCCGCAGTCGGCTGCGGCGCGGGGTCAGGGCGGTTTCTGGCTTGCAAGCGACTCAAATCAGGAGTTCCCGCGCGGTGGCTCAGGCCGTCGATTTGTCGGCTGGGGGTGCTGTCGTCGCTCATGCGAGGGCCTCCTGGTTCTCGGCAGCGGTGATGCGGGCTACCACTTCTTGGGTAATGGCTTGAAGATCGTCAGCGACCGATGAGGCCGTACGTGGCGCGAGGGCCTGCGCCTGAGCGTCACCTCGCCGGATCTCGAACCACTTCGGACCTTTGCGCACCTGGGCATCGAGTTCGTGGACCAAGAGGCCCCGTTCACGTGTCGCCTGGGCGGTTGCCTCGCTGTGGCGGACCGTGGCCGTAAAGACCACCTTGTGATCGGCATTGAAAAGTTCGGCGATGTGTTCCCGAGCCTCTCGTTGGACGACGTGGGCTGAAGTGCCGACGTCAACGAGGACGACGCCGAGAAGGTCGAGTGTCGGGTTCACCCCCAAGACTGCGTCGAGGCGTGCTGCGACGGCGCCGAGTCCCTTGCGGCTGGACTTGTCACTCTTGACGGGCACGAGTGCCCACCTGGCGGCAGCGACTGCTGCCGTCTGCAGGGTCTCATCGCCGGGCGGGCAGTCGATGAGGATCATGTCATAGTCACCGGCGATCGGAGCTAGGAGATGGGCGACGGCAAGCTTGGCTCCATCAGGGTCTTTGTTCGCCTTGGCGGAGAGTCCAGCCGTGGCCTGGTCGAGTGCGGGGCCCCCTGCGAAGACATCCAAGTTCGGCCGCACTTCTTTAATGGGTGCCGCTCCCCCGCCGAACATGAGCGCTTGTGCCAACGCTCGGCCGGTGTCGTCTCTGGCGTCGTCGGTGTAGCCGAGGTCCTCGGCTAGATTTCCTTGCGGGTCGAGGTCCACAAGGAGGACGCGGTAACCGTTATTGGCGAGCATCCCACCGATGTTGGCAGTGAGGGTGGTCTTCAGGACTCCCCCCTTGCCGTTGATGACTGCGATAACGCGTTCCAACGCAGTGCGGTCAAGTGCCGGAGGCATACACGCTCATTTCTTTTGACGTCAATAGTGACAATACCGGTAATGCTGGCATTAGTGCCATAAATGACAATGCCGCTTTTACTGCAATCGCCTGTAAAAGCAACATTACCATCATTGCAACCTTTAGCAGCAATGCTGGTAATGCCCGTAATGCTGTCATTAAATACAATCGTGGGCGAGAGTGCGTTGGGCCAGGCACAGTCCGGCGCTGGGAGCGGGGGGAGTGTGAGGGGGTCGCCCCTCACCGGCTGGCCCCGGGTGGGGCCAGCCGTTCCGCTTTGGTCACCAGTTGTTGAGCATGCTGACGATGGTGGGGAATGGGGAGAGGCTCTCGATGAGGGTGTCGATGGTGCCGTCGTCGGGTCGGTGGGTGAGTGTTTTGTGGATCCGGGCTATTTGGTGGTCAGTGAGTCCGATGGTTTCGCCGTCGGGGGTGACGCTGACGGCGATGGCGGTGCCGAAGAGGACGGCGGGGGTGCCGAGCTGGTGCGCGAGGATCGTGGCGGGGAGGTTCAGGGGTGACCCGTTGATGAGTCCTTCGTCGTCGACGAAGAGGTCGATGTTGTCGGCGAGGCCGACGACGTCGAACATGGAGCATCCGATGGCCCGGCACATGTCGGCTCCGATGCTCTCTGAGGCCGGGTTGAGGGTGGTGATGGTGCCGGTGGGGTGGATTTGGATGCTGCGGATGGCGCTGGTCATGGGGTTCTCTTTCTTGGTGGGAGAGTGGCCGCGGGGGTCCGGGGTCTTGGGCAGTGGTTGTCTGTCGTCCACCGTTTTTCTGCCCTTGGTGGCAAGAGAATCGATTGAGAGCGGGAGTGCCGCAGCATCCGCAGTCTCGGGCGAAATAAGGGAGCGTGCGACCGCGTCCGAGAGTGTGGGTGCGTCGGCGCGGGAGCGAACTACGATGACCGGTCACCAAGGGAAGAAAAGTTCTATCAGGGTCAGGCCGGCGTAGCCGGTTCCGCGTGGATCCAGGGTCGGCCCGGTGGTCAGGTGGTGGCGGTTGAGCTGGCGGTTACGTCGTCTTGGTCGCCTTCCCAGAAGTGGCCTAGTCCGGCGTCGATCATGCTGCGGATCATGGCGGCCGCGTTGACGCCGCGTGCAGCTCGGTCGGGAAACGACAGAGTGACGGTGATGCTCTGGGACGGGGCAGCGTGGTCGACGTCGACGTCGCCGTGCTGCGCGTCGGTGGCGTATTGGTACGTCCACGCGATGGCAACGGCGCCGGCCGGGCCGTCGCCCGCGGTCTTGATAGTGGCGCGGTGCTCGTCCTGGCCGGGGTGGGGTGCTCTGCTGCAGCTCCACTGGATCCCGAGCACGTCGACGGTCGTTGTTCCGCACGTGGCCCGGTGGGGCTGAGGTCAGCGGCGGGGGCGTCCTGGTCGACCTGGTGCGCCTCGAGCGTGGCGGGGCGTTGGTAGGTGATGATCATGGCCGGATCTCCTGTGGTCCCTGTGTCGGGACCGTTCTCGAGGGTGCGTGCCGGGCGGGGCCGGCGTGACCTGGTGGGGGAGTGTGAGGGGGTAGCCCCTTCACGGCCGGCCCGGGGTGGGCCGGCCGCTGGGGCGGGATTACTCGGGCCGCACGAGCTGCTGAATCTCGGCGTATGGGGCGGTGTCGGTCCAGGTGTAGCCGGTGGTGACGCTGACTGTTTTGAGGTTGGCGCGCACGACTTCGCGCCACTGGCCGCGGATCTTCACCCGGTCGCCCTTCTTGACGGTGGAGCGGTCGTAGCCGGTGGCCGTGCCGCTTTCGACCTGGGCGGCGCGTACGGCTTCCCAGTAGGCGATCTGGTCGCGCTTCTCGTCGATGTGCGGGGCGAGGCGGGCCGTGCGGGCCTGGATCTGCTCGGCGGTGGCGTCGATGTAGCCGCGTGTGTCGTCGTAGCACTGCGCGGTTATGCGGCGTTCGAGCTTGCGGAGCTCAGCGCCCAACGTTTCGATGCGGTTGGCCACGGTGACCGGGTTGTAACGGGCGTCGGTGGTGTGGGTGGCCGCGTCGGCGCGGGCCTGGGCGACGGTGGCCTCTGCGCTGGCTTCGACTGATTTACGCATGGCTGTATCTGCTTTGGCGATCGCGTTGCGGTGGCGGCCTTCGGAGTGGTGGCCAACCTTGATCGGCTCGCCTCCCTCGGGCAGCCGGTCCAGCGCTGCCCGGGCCTTGTCGTAGGCGGCATCTTCCGCGCTGGTCTTGCGCTCTGCTTTCGCGGCCAGGGCGTCGACCCGGTCGGCCTGGCGCTCGATCTTTCCGGCCTCGACGTCGGCGGTCGCGCGGTGGGTGCTGTCGATGTTGGTTGTGACCTCGAACCCAGCGGCTTCAAGTGCCGTCTTGGTGCGGGTGATGGTGTGCAGCTTGGGCAGGCGGTCGCGGGACTGGGGGACGAACCATGCGCTGATGCTGCGACCCCAGCGCCATCCGGTGGACTTGAGGACTTCGGCGGTTCCGTCGCCTCGGCTGGTCCCGTCGATCATCGTTCCGGCTTCGTGGGTGTGGGTGATGGTGAGCATTAGCGGGTTCCTCTCGGGGTGGCGCTGGCGTTGACGCGGGAGCCGTTCGGGGTCATGACGATGACGAACCGGCTGCGGGGGTTGGGGTAGCTCTGGCTGTTCCAGTAGGTCGACATGTCGGCGCTGCTGAGCAGGTTTTCGGCCCCGAGCACTCCGGGAGTCAGGGGCGGGATCTGAGTGGTGAGCATGAGTCTTTTTCCCTCGGTCTAGGCGAAGCTGTCGGCGTAGCGGCTGGCGGTGCAGGTTTCGCCCGGCTGGGTGTCTGCGGCACCTTCGGACCGGCACCCGCTGCAGGCGCACCCACCGGCGTAGCGCTCCCGGGGATAGGTGTTCTCGTACTCGATATCTGACTCAGCCATGGGTTCTCTCCCTCTTGAACAACTGTTTTTTTGCCCTATCTGGCAAGAGAAATCGATAGTGACCGGGAGTGCCGTTGTGCACGGATTGTCGGGCGAAATAAGCCCGCAGGGCGCGTCCGAGAATTTGTGCACGTAAGGCACGGGAGGGAGCTACGGTGAAACGCCAGAAAGGACAAAAAGGCCTTTGGGACAGTGCCGCGCAGCGGCTCCAATTCGCTTGCGACGGCATCGCCGTCGTGGTTTCAGAGTGATATCACTCTGAGATCCCCCGGCCGCGCAGCGGCTCAAATTGGGGGATGGGTACAGCGGCCGCACCGCTGTTCTGTCACGGCCCGTCAGGGGCGTGCGCCTGGGTGCAGGTTCCGGCCTCCGTGCCGGGGCCGGGGACGGAAGAACCCGGCGCGGCAGTGGGGGACTGTCGCGCCGGGTCTTGGGGTGAGGCTACTCCGCGATCTTCGCGGCTGCTTCGGCTGCCTTGGTCGCGGCCTTCTCTGCAACGGCGTCGATCACGATCTGCTCAACGTCGCTGAGGCCGTAGCCCCATGCCGCCAGCTGCTCGAAGTAGCGGGCGCTGTGGGTGTTCGGGTAGCGCCACGTTTCCTTGCTGGTGCTGTCCTCGATACCGGCCAGGACGATTGCGAGGCTGACGTGCTGCGCCTTGGTGGGGGTCTTTTCCACCAGTGCAGCGAGCTTGTCGGCATCCCAGTAGTTGGCCCGCTTCATCCCGAGCAGAGTGTGCGCGAGCACGTTACCGTTCTGGATGGCCTTGCCGACCATGCTGTGGTGCACGGTCAGGCCCACGGTGATGGCCTGGGTGGCATCCTTCGGGAGCGTCTTGCGACTCAGGAACTCTGCCAGCCATTCGCGGCGCACGACCTCGGCGCTGGCCCACGCCTTGTTGTTGGCGATCAGGGTCTTACGTTCGTCCTTCTGCTCGTCGGTCATGGGGCCGCTGGTGGCCCCGCTGGCGCTGGACTTGCGGAACCCGGCAGCCTTGGGGTCTTTCAGGAAGTAACGCACGGTGACGGTGTCGCTGTTGCTGTTGCTGTTGCTGTTGCTGTTGCTGTTGCTGTTGCTGTACGCGTACACGTACGCGGCGCGGCCTTCGCTGTCGGCGATGTGCTCGGCGGTGACTGATTCGCCGTCTGCCGTCGTCAGGTAGCTGATGCTCGTGTAGTCGGTTTCGTAGGATCCCCGGTCACGGTCCAGCACCTCGAAGCCGCGCGCGATCAGGTCGGCGGCCGCGTCTGCCTTCATCGTGGCCACGCGCTTGTCGTCGCGGGCGCGCTGCGCTGCGTGGGCGAACTGCTCGGGGCTGGTGGTGGCAATGTCGATGAGCACGGACACGGTTTCATCGTCGCCCTCGAACTCGATCAGCGCGGCAGCCTGGTCGAGAGTGAGGGAGTGGCTGACGATGGCGGATGCCGCGACGGCGTTCTCTGCGACCGCGATTCCGGCCTTGACTGTGGCGGGCTTGCTGCCCAGTCGCTTGGCGATCACGGCGGGGGTCAAACCCTCGAAAGCCAACTGCTGGAACGCGGCAACCCGGTCGGCGTCGGTGACGGCCTCGCGGTGATCGTTCTCGGCCATCTGCTGCACGATGCGCTCGACGGTCGTTTCGTCGGCGGCTACTACGTAAACCGGGATCGTAGCCAAACCGGCCTCACGGGCGGCGAGGGTGCGGCGCTGACCGGCTCGCACGATGATGTTGCCCTGGTCGTCGCGGCGGGCGAGGATCGGCGTCAGGACGCCGTTTGCCTTGATACTGGCCACGAACTCGCGGCCTAGCTGAGCTTCGGTGCGCACGTTCGCTTCTACAACGATCAGGTTCGGGTCAATGTGCTCGATGGTGCCGACATTTACGGTGGTGGTAGTCATTGGGTTCTCTCTCCATCAACTGATTTTTTTGCCTGTCTGGCAAGAGAAATCGATTGAGAGCGGGAGTGCCGCAGTGCAGGGTCGTGGAATACCGCAAGCGCAGCGAGGATATGCCGCGAAAGCCCGGAACGAAGGCACGGAGCGAACTACGATGACCGGCCAGACAGACGAAAAAAGAAAAAAGCGTCCGCGTCGCGGTCCCAGGCCCGACGGGCTCACCGGAGGTGGTTTGTCTGCCAAATAGGCAGCGCTCGAGCTCCAGAGCGAGACAGGAGCCATTCCCGCTTAAGGCTACTAGTGGGCTTGCCGGTGATCGCCGCGACCGTGGCGGGGTTCGACCTCTGGAGACGCGCTCGGGTGACACCCGAGGATAGGACATCGTCCGCAGCTAGATCGAGTTTGAACGACGCGGCGGCGCCGAGTGACAGACTCGAGGGCATGGACATTGAGCAATGGTGGACCAAGTTGTCACCGGAGACGCAGGAGTGGCTGACGGCCAACAACGGCGATTCTGTATCCATACCCTCGAACCTGGTCACTGAAATCAAAGCGGCGGGCGGGTCGGTCATCAGGGATCCCTGGTGGATCTATCACATCGGCCCGACGGGCTTCTCTCTCTCGGATGCCGCGACGGACTGGATCGAAGCCGTCGCGAACGACGAGGACCCCGACGCAAGCTGACGTTGCCTGCGACCCACCCGACCCGCATGAGCCTGGCGGAGGGAGGGGCCAAGCGAAACGCTTCTAGCCGTTTCGGAGCAGGCGCCAGACTGCATTGCCGTGGATAACGGCACTAGATCGTCACCTTCGTATAACCGAGAAAAAGTGACCGAAACCGTTTCGGCCGCGCCACGGCTCCGCCCATAGCCGTTCGGACACGCCCGTGATGCCTTACGTTTATGCCGGACACAATCCGATCAGTCCACCATCAGACGGGTTTTCACCTTCGCCCGAACGGGGGAGAACTGCTCCACACCAGAGTTCGGTACGGTGGGAATCTGATGCGTCATCGGCAAGACCTAGTGAAGTACTGGGGCTCTCGAGAACACCGCGTAATCGCGTAGGTCAGCGCAGCAGGTAATGCTTGGGGATCACCATGCTTCAGCTCAACCCGCACCTAAACGCCGCACACTCACGACATTCGCTTTTCAGAATCGCGGTCTGAACGCCGGCGCCAAGATGGGCCAGCTCATCTACGCTTCCCGGATTCATGTGTTCATTGAAGACGACACGCTCGCGCACATCGAAGCCGTCATGGGCGCGAAATTTAGGCTGAACCAACCCTTCTATTTCAGTTGGAACCACACCGTTCATACCGGCGAAAGCCACATGAGCATCTGGCTCAACCCCACCACCGCGGTGGAGTTTCACTACCTCTGCGCCACCAAGCCACGACTTAACCGAGGCCGGGTGGCCGCGATGTTGAACCAAGCAAACAGCGCCGCCGGCCTCAGCATCTGCCTCGCCGAGATTGTGCCAAGCCAAAACCTCACGCCGGCGGCCTAACCCGATCCCGCTACTTCGCCACCTGCTCTTTGCCTATCTGGGTCACAGAATCGTCAGAGAGCGGGAACGCTGAAACGACCCAAAATATCCAGCACAAGAAGCCCGCCAGGTGCCCGGGATGACTCGGGCACATCGAGCTCCACCAGCTGCCTGGCAAAGCATCGTCAGATACCGCCACCGTGACCAGCCCTTCCCTGATCCCTCGAAAAGGACGACAGTGAGAGTGTCTCTGGATATGGTGAGGTCCTGAGGCGTTATGACCACAACCGGCTGGGGTACCAGAGCTGGTGAAAGTACCCTGCGTCACCACGCAGGCCACTGCCGCACACTCATGCTTGGGAAACGGGTCACACTATGAACCAGCACCACCAGGCGCAACCAACGACTCCCGCCTTCTCCCATTGCCGGCGCCACCAGGCAGGGCAGTGAGATGGGCACGTTCACCTACAACTCGGCGCTGCACATCACCATCAACGACACTGACCTCGCCCACCTCGAAGCAGTCATCGGCGTGAAATTTCGAGCCCAGGAATCGTTTTACTTCGATTGGACAGGGACGGCCAACGACGCTACCAACCGAACCACGGTCTGGCTCAACCCCCACATCTCCGTGTCATACCGCTACCTCAGCACCGCCCGACCTGTCCTCAACCCGGATCGCGTCACCAAGATGCTCCTCGAGGCCGACACTCCGGCAGGACTGCACCTGGTCCTGCCCCCTGCACCACAGCCAGACCTCATCACCGCAGCCTGACCCAGGCCCAAACACCGACCTCCCCCGCCCGCGGCCGGACAGAACACGGCGCCCGGAGATGATGTGAGAAAGTTATGTTCCCCCCACGCGTCTTTAGCTGATCGAAAGTACTGTGCAGCTGAGCAATTCCAGCCCTGGGGGGAACAACAATGAACACTCGACAACGTCGATCCGCTACCGCCCTGTCCACCACAACCGTGCTGCTCCTACTAGCCACGCTGACGGGATGTTCACTCAGCCCCGCACACGGAAGAGCCCAAACGCCGGCCGCAGACTCCGGCACAGGCACGTGTGAGTTCACCGCCACCCGGGATTCCGCTGACCCAGACAACCCACAAAACACGGCCTTGTTCACCGTCACACTCACCAACACCGGCTCAACCAGCTGCACCGTCACAGGGTTCCCCGACGTGGCCCTCCTCGACGCGACAGGGAACGCCATCAATGACCCCGTCACGACACGCGACACCATCCCCGCCCACACCATCACCGTTAAACCTCACGACGCCGCCTACCTCCAGGTCGCAGTGGCCGGCCGAAATCTCTACCCCGACTGTCCACTCCTCGGGGCTGCCTCATTACGGATCGCACTCCCACAATCCAGCACGAACATCCTGGTAGACGTCACCGATCTCAACATCTGTGACGCCGCCACCTCCGGCTGGCTCATATACAACCTGACCGCCACCCCAACCAACCCACACTCGTAACGTCAAAAACAGCCCTCTCAGCGTCCACACCGGCATGGGGCGAGGGCGGCTGGCTACAAGACGCTGGCGGCGACTCCGAGGATCAAGCATGACACCAGTATTCGCAGGGTGCTAACCAGAACGGTGCGCACCACAGGAAAGCCGTGGCGCCCAGCGAGCACGGCCACCACAATCGCCGCGAGGACCGTCACGTTCAGCAGCCCGAACCC